>NZ_JOMN01000115.1:0-518 GCF_002153485.1 Acetobacter sp. DmW_043
CGCTCAGCATCCTCTCCCCGCTCTTCGCGGCGCATCCCGGCCGGACCGATTTTGTTCTGCGGTTCAAGAGAAATCCCCTGCTCTGCAAACGAGCGGTGATCAATTCGCACATCCAGATCCAGATCCGCCAGCCGTTCATTAACAAGTGACGCCCATCGCTCCCGCCATGTCAGCAGGAGTTCTTTGTCATTCCACGAACGCTCTTTTGCACCAAACCCGTTCTCATCCAATGACCGCGTGGACAGCATTACATGCGCATGGGGCTTCGCCTGTCCGTCCTCACCGATATCCCAATGCACATTGAGATCAGCAACCATACCGCGCTCTGTAAACTGCTCGCGCACAAAATCCTGTGCCAGCGCGATCCCCTGCGCCTGTGTCATTTCGCGCGGTAGTGAAAACTCCACCTCGCGGGCAAGCTGGGCATCTTTGCGCTTCTCGATCGCTTCAACCTCATTCCACAGAACAGACCGGTCGAGAAACCGTTCCGGTGCGCCATCGGGCAGCAGGATCTCTGA
>NZ_JOMN01000116.1:0-302 GCF_002153485.1 Acetobacter sp. DmW_043
CGTGAAAGGGCGGTGTCCTAGGCCTCTAGACGAACGGGACTGGAGGCGTGAGTGCTCATCTACAGAGGTTTGATGCTGCCGTCAATGGGTAAAATGTTTCTTTATCATATTGTTTGTATATCTGATAAAAAGACACAGGCTTTTTACAGGTTAGCCATCTAACGTATTGTTTTTACGTTAAGAATTAATTTGTTTGTGGATATTGCCCTGAGCACATATTAATGTTTATTTAAAAACTTTATGGCGTCCCGTACGGGATTCGAACCCGTGTTGCCGCCGTGAAAGGGCGGTGTCCTAGGCCT
>NZ_JOMN01000117.1:0-950 GCF_002153485.1 Acetobacter sp. DmW_043
CGATAGCTGAGGTTCAGAGAGAGCGTCAGGAGCTTGCTCATATTATTGGTCAGTCCCGTCATAAGGACCGTCAAAGCTGGTGGTTACTGGGGGTTGGGCTGGTGTGTTTTATGGTGGGTATGGGGGCATCCCCGGTTCTGACTTCGCTTTTACCCTCTTCTGTCGGAACGCGGGTGGCGTCCTTTATTGTGGGGGAAGAAGATCGCTGGCACTCGGGGGCCATGATGATGGAAATCGATAATCCCGAAGGATGGCAGCAGGTTATTCAGGCGAGCCAGCTGGTTGAGGCGAACAGGGACAGGATTACAGCCTGTCAGAAAGCAGCGTCATCTCTGGAAAAAGGTCAGAAAAACTGTCAGATTACTGTTCAGGCCAGACAGGAATGATCTGTCTGCGTGTCAGATTTGATATCCCGCAGGAATTCATCAGGGGTTGTTTCAAGGCAGCTGGCCAGCTCGAACAGGGTGATGACCGTCGGGTTGCGGTATCCTTTTTCCAGACCGCTGAGATATTGCTGACTGAAGCCAGAACGGTCTGCAACCTGTTCCTGTGTCAGGCCACGCGCTTTGCGCAGACGTGCTGCTGACAGATCTTCCCGACAAGACAAAAGAAATCATCGGGGACAGGGGCTATGACAGCAACCGGATCAGGTTATTGCTTGCAGAACGCACTATCACAGCCTGTATTGCGCCGAAGAAAAACCGGAAATCAAAACTACCTTACGACTGGTATCTGTATAAAAAGTGGCATCTGATTGAAAACATGTTCGCAAAGCTCAAAGACTGGCGACGGGTGGCAATACGATACGACCGCTGCGCTCATACATTCATGCCTGCAATACACATCGCAGCAAGCTTTATCTTCTATCTCAAAGAATGAGACCTGAGCCTAGGGCCTGTTAGATCTTGAAACTCTTCCCATATTGTAGAGATGGAAGAAGGAGACGGAAC
>NZ_JOMN01000118.1:0-398 GCF_002153485.1 Acetobacter sp. DmW_043
GTTCCGGTAGCAGATTCGTAGTATGTTATTCCGTCACTGCCTTTTATGGCAATCCAGTAACCGCCACTTACAATAGAAGCTCCTGATGGTGCCTCCGGATAACTGACCGTGGGATCTGTATTGGCAATGCCACTATTTTCCTTCTGGCTCCCTAAAGTCTGGCCTGCAGATGTAATCTTTAACGTCCCGCCATTTTCTACATTAACAGGACTAACAATTATAGCATTGCCTGCTGTTGCATCCAGCGTAGCGCCAGAACCAACTACAGTATTCCCTCCTACATACCCCCCACTATTGATATAAAATGTATCACCATTTCCGTCTTGCGAATTCCCTGCAATAATAGAGTCACTAACAGATGATCCGCCGGCGTATACATGCCCGGCATCTGATACCAG
>NZ_JOMN01000119.1:0-293 GCF_002153485.1 Acetobacter sp. DmW_043
CGAAGCAGATCACTCTCCCGGAAGCGTCCGTGCCGGTTTTTCGAGAATGTCGAATGATCAGGCACAGGGCCGTTGAGACCAAGGCCACAGAACCACCGGTAGGCCAGGTTAAGATGGACTTCTTCACATAGCCGTCGCTCGGATCGAATACCCATCACGTAGCCAACGATTAACATCCTGATGATCAGCTCGGGATCGATCGAAGGCCGCCCCGTGCCGCTGTAAAATGGGCGAAGATGCTCACGCAGGCCGTCCAGATCGACAAAGCGATCAATTGAACGCAAAAGGTGGCC
>NZ_JOMN01000120.1:0-326 GCF_002153485.1 Acetobacter sp. DmW_043
GCGCAGCGCGCGTTTGATGATCTGCGTGCTGAAATATCGGTGCTCCGGCGCAGTGTGGAAGCATTGCCGCAGGCATGGCGGGAGAACCGGCCGCCGGATTATACGGAGGATCTGGCCCGCGTTGTGAAGGCCATGAATACGGTCGGCACACATATGGAGGCGATTGAGGCCAGTCCGACACTGAAAATGACGCCGCAGGCCTATGGGAAAGGAATACGGGAGGCCGGGCTTACTGTCAGTCAGGAGATGCAGGCAGCGTTTGAAAAAGCGATAGCTGAGGTTCAGAGAGAGCGTCAGGAGCTTGCTCATATTATTGGTCAGTCCCG
>NZ_JOMN01000121.1:0-287 GCF_002153485.1 Acetobacter sp. DmW_043
CAGAAGAAGGCGCTGTCTGACGCTGTGCGGGATCTGGAGCGGGTCCGGCCTGGCGGGGAAGCTGATATGAGGGCTGCGCTGAAGCATCAGCCGGACATAGGGCCGGTGCTGTATGGTCTGGAAGGTCCGGTGCGGGCGCGCAAACTGGTCGAGGGGCTTGAGCATGAGGAGAGGGTGCGCAGGAGCGCGGATCTGCGGGCTGAGCGGTTTGTGAAGGCGTGGGATGGTCTGAGCCACGCGCAGCAGGGTGTGGCACTGAAGGATCTGAAGCGGGATACACAGCTTGC
>NZ_JOMN01000011.1:0-48684 GCF_002153485.1 Acetobacter sp. DmW_043
TGTCCGCAATCCACATCGCAGCAAGCTTCATCTTCTATCTCAAAGAATGAGTCCTGAGCCTACAGATAAGGCATAAATAGTCGCACTGCTGCATCTCTGATTTTTATCAGATTGTGTCGCTGATCCAGGTGATGGTGCGTCAGTCTTATATGTTTATGTTTGCTCATAAAATCATCGACAGTACCTGCCAGTGTTTCATCGTAGCTTTCAAAATTAATTTCAAAATTCAGACGCAGGCTTCTTATATCCATATTTGAGCTGCCAGCGAAGGTCCATTTACGATCCACAACCATGAGTTTGGAGTGATTAAAGGGTGGCTTAACCAGCCACACTTTCACACCGGCATCAAGTGCAGGCCCTATGTTGGCGGCACAGGCCCAGTCCATCAACGGATGGTTGCTGTGCTGAGGGATAATGATATCAACTTCAACACCACGCAGGGCAGCCAGAGCCAGTTCGGATAAGACGCGTGACCCGGGCAAAAAATAAGGGGTCATAATTCTGACCTGTTTGCGGGCGAGCGTAACAGCCTGCATCATTGTAAATTCTATTTTTTCAAGGTCACTGTCAGGGCCCGCAGTGACAATACGTGCGGCAATGTTGGAATCTGCTACATGTTCTTTGAAGTAAATATCGCCTTTAAGTATCTCTCCGGTAGAGAAACACCAGTCGGTCGCAATAACTTCCGCCAGTTGCCTGACTATCGGTCCTTCAAGCTGGAAATGCGTATCTGATACAGGCTCTTTGGGATGTTGTAAGACAAGATTTTCATCTGCAATATTTAACCCCCCCATAAAGCCGATTTTACCATCAACAACGAGAATTTTTCGGTGGTTACGCAGGTTGATAAAAGGCATACGCCAGGGAAGCAGAGAATGCATAAAGCGTGAGCATGGAACCCCTGCCCGCCTGAGCCGATGATAAACCGGGGAAAGGAAATAACCGCTTCCTATGCCGTCTACCAGCACGCGAACCTGCACCCCTCTTTTGTGGGCCTGAGATAATTTTTCAATAAAATCACGGCCCGTTTTATCATTGCGAAAAATATAAGAGCATATAAGAATGCTCTGCTCAGCATCTGCAATGGCCTGAAGCATCAGGGGGTATGTATTATCCCCATCATGCAGGCAGGTAATTTTATTATGTTCGGTTAATGGTCGATCAGTTAATTTACGCACCATAATGGCCAGAGGAGCGAGGTCTCCCTGGGGGTTATGTATCCATTGTGATGCATGGTTTGAGCCTGACGTATCGAGCTGAGAATTATCGACCAGTTTCCGGGCCAGTCTGCGCACCCGGTTAATGCCAAACATTAGATATAGTATTGTACCCATGGCAGGCATAAGGATACAAATACCTATCCATCCTATAGCTGATGATGTATTTCTTTTTGTAAGTAAAATATGCAAAGAAACCGTTATAACCAGTATAAAGCGTATTATAGCCGCTGTGATGAACGGAAGATGAGGCAGAATATCAAAAGGGATCATGGCTTCGTATTTGCATAAGGAGTAAACGATTGCTTACATCAAAAGATATCACAGGCAGCACGCCGGGATATCTGAAGGAAAAGCGCCGTCTGAACGGTGCTCTGGCTCATCAGAGTGGCAGGCAGGCAGAACATGATATTAAAGAGAAGCTGATTATCTCAGGGTGGCAGATTTTACTTGAGCGCGCAAGAACACCCTGCGGAGAGATTGATCTGGTTGTTTTAAAAGAAAATTTATTATGCTTTATAGAAGTCAAAAAGCGCAGAACTATAGAGGGGGCTCTCTGTAGCCTTCGGCCACAACAGCAAAGGCGCCTGTATAAAGCGGCTGAATATCTTTTGTCAGTTTATTCCGACTGGCACTATGAAAATATTCGTTTTGACCTGATCGTAACGGACGCAAAAGGCGACGAATATCGGGTGAAAGATATTCTCAGAGAATATTAATATGTGGAATAAAGTTCTTCTTCAGAGAAAAGGATCTTTCTCTCTGAAGAAGGAGTAGAAAAGCCAGCTATCAGGTATGATGGCGGCGGACAACATGCACTCTGTTATGTTTCACCGGGTAAGAAACCAGATGAACCATGTTGCGTGCTGATGTATGGCGTGTGCTTGCCAGATGGTAGCCAGGCACAGCATGTGCCTTGCGACGCACATGAATAACCGGAGGCGGCGCTGTTAAAGAAGCAAAGGTCAGTTTGGTTGCTTCATAATCAGAGATAATGCGTTCAGCATGGGCGCTGGGCCCTGTTGTAATTGCACAGACACTCATGCCTGCAACGAACAGAGCACAACGAACAGACGAAAAACGCATTATGATATTACCTCAGGCAGCCCATGAAATCTGAAAATAAACTACACGGGCCACCATCATCCTGACAACCGAAAAATCAGGATTTCACAGGTTAACTAACTTTTTTTTCATCCAGAAGTTTCTGGAGCTCCCCGGACTGAAACATCTCCGTCACGATGTCGCATCCGCCAATAAATTCCCCGTTAACATAGAGTTGAGGAATAGTCGGCCAGTTTGAAAAGTCCTTAATCCCCTGGCGAATGGCAGGGTCAGCCAGAACATTAATGGCTTTAAATGGTACACCCTGGTGAGACAGGATCTGTACAACACGGGCAGAGAATCCACATTGTGGAAAATCTGCATCGCCTTTCATGAACAGAACAACCGGGTTTGAGTCGATTTCTTTCTGAATGATCTGCTGAGCGGTATCAGACATAATGGTAGATCCTTTAAAAATTACGCTTCAGGCGTAGAGGTCTGGAGTGCAAGAGCATGAAGTTTTCCACCCATGTGCCCTTCAAGAGCCTGATAAACCAGCTGATGCTGCCTGACGCGCGAAAGTCCGCGAAAGGCTTCGCTGACAATCGCGCAGGAATAATGGTCACCATCGCCTGCCAGATCAGTAATTTTGATCTGTGCATCAGGAAAAGCTTTGGTCAGATAACCTTCAAGCTCAGAGACGGACATAGCCATAGTCAAAAAACCTTATTTAGTATTTCTCAGCTGGCCATAAGAGCCGGAAAGAAAGAATCATGCGCTGTACGAAGACGTGCTGCTGATATGGTAACGCCGCTTGGCAAAATCAAATCGCTGCCGCCTGAACGCCCGAGCACGCGTGCCGGAACCCCGGCTTTTTCAGCGCGGGCACACAGGTCAGCCGCATTTTTAACGCAGACGATATAGCGGGCCTGATCTTCACCAAACCAGAAAGCTTCAGGTCTGATACCTGATGCCGGGCTTTCAAGAGTACAGCCAACACCGTCAGCCATGACCATTTCTGCCAGGGCGACAAGAATGCCACCGTCAGCCAGGTCGTGACAGGAGAGCACATGACCTGCCAGAATTTCCTGCCTGACAAAATCACCATTCCGTCTTTCTGTTTTCAGATCGACCGGCGGAGGAGCCCCCTCTTCACGCCCAAGAATTTCGCGCAGCCAGACGGACTGGCCCAGCTCACCTTTGGTGTCGCCAATCAGAACGATATCCGCGTTATCCTGCATGGCCAGACCAATGGCCTTGTTTACGTCTTCAAGCACGCCCAGAGCACCAATAGCTGGTGTTGGCAGAATGGACATGGTTGATCCATCCGGCTGGCGTGTCTCGTTATAGAGTGAGACGTTACCGCTCACGACAGGGAAGTCGAGCTCACGGCAGGCATCGCCCATACCTTCAATAGCGGCAATAAACTGCCCCATAATTTCAGGTTTTTCAGGGTTACCAAAGTTCAGGTTGTCTGTCACAGCTAAGGGGCGTGCGCCAACTGCTGTAATATTTCTCCATGCTTCGGCTACAGCCTGGGCACCACCGGTTTTGGCATCAGCCTGGCAATAACGTGGCGTGCAGTCGGTTGTCAGAGCAAGACCCAGTGAGGTGTCTTCAATTTTGACAATGGCAGCATCTGCCGCTCCGGGGCGACGAACTGTCTGACCACCAACGGTGCTGTCATACTGGTTCCATACCCATGAACGAGACGCCAGGTCGGGAGAGGCAACAAGTTTCAGCAGCATATCTTCAAGCGACAGAGGAGCGTGAATGTCTGCTACCGGTGCGGGTGGTGCTGTACGTGTGGCCGGGCGATCATAGATCGGGGCCTGCTCAGCCAGCGGGTCGAGTGGAATATCAGCCTCAACCTGACCTTTATGCCTGACAACAATATGACCTGTGTCTGTCAGATGCCCGATAATCGCAAAATCGAGTTCCCATTTTTCAAAGATTTTACGGGCAACTTCAGTGCGTTCAGGCTTGAGCACCATGAGCATACGCTCCTGGCTTTCAGACAGCATCATTTCATAAGCTGTCATGCCAGGTTCACGCTGTGGCACATCGTCAAGGTTGAGGTCGATACCAACGCCGCCCTTGCCTGCCATTTCGACAGAAGATGAGGTCAGACCAGCTGCCCCCATATCCTGAATAGCAACAATTGCGTCAGTTGCCATCAGCTCAAGGCAGGCCTCAATGAGCAGTTTCTCAATGAAGGGGTCTCCAACCTGAACAGTCGGGCGTTTTGCCAGTGCATTTTCGTCAAACTCGGCAGAAGACATGGTGGCACCATGAATGCCATCACGTCCTGTGCGCGAACCGACATAAACGACCGGGTTGCCAATACCAGCTGCGGCGGAAAGGAAGATGCGGTCTTTGCGGGCAATACCAACTGTCATGGCGTTAACCAGCGGGTTACCGTCATAAGCCGGGTGGAAGTTAATTTCACCCCCCACTGTTGGCACGCCAACACAGTTACCATAACCGCCAATACCACGCACAACGCCATCAATAATCTGACGTGTTCTGGGGGTTTCGGGGCTGCCAAAACGCAGGGCGTTCAGGTTGGCAACAGGTCGGGCACCCATGGTAAAGACGTCACGCAGAATGCCGCCAACGCCGGTTGCAGCCCCCTGGTAAGGCTCGATGAATGACGGATGGTTATGACTTTCCATTTTGAAAATGGCAGCATAGCCTTCGCCAATATCAACAACGCCTGCGTTTTCACCCGGTCCATGAATAACCCATGGTGCCGTAGTCGGCAGCGTACGCAGCCATTTGCGTGAAGATTTATAGGAGCAGTGCTCTGACCACATGACAGAGAACACACCCAGCTCTGTCAGGCTTGGGGTGCGGCCCATAATATCAACAACACGGGCGTATTCTTCTGACGTCAGGCCAAATTCCTGCGCCAGAGCTTCATCAACAGTCTTTTTCACCGGACAATCGCCTCCACAAGACCAGTAAATAATGGCAGGCCATCTTCTCCGCCCATCAGAGGGTCAACCAGATCCTCCGGGTGAGGCATCATGCCACAGATACGGGTGTTCTGACTTAAAATACCGGCAATGCTGTTCATGCTGCCATTCGGGTTCGTCAGAGTGTCAGTTTCATCAGCCTGGCCGGTGGCTGAAGCATAACGAAAGGCAACGAGCCCCTCACCTTCAAGCTGCTCCAGTGTCCGGGTATCAGCGGTGTAGTTTCCGTCACCATGTGCCATAGGTGTGCGGAACACATCGCCTTTTTTCCATTTATGGGTAAAGGCGGTGTCATTACGTTCAACGCGCAGTGTGCAGTCCTGAGAAAGGAAGCGCAGACCGGCATTGCGCAGCAATGCGCCTGGCAGAAGGCCGGTTTCTGTCAGGATCTGAAAACCGTTACAGACACCGAGAATATGCCCGCCTTTTTGTGCATAGGCACGAATTTCAGACATAATGGGAGAATGAGCGGCCATGGCACCGCATCTCAGATAGTCTCCGTAACTGAAGCCACCTGGCAGAACGACAAGGTCAACATCGGGAAGTTCAGTGTCCCGGTGCCATAACATGACAGGCGCTTTACCCGTAACGCGTCTGAGGGCAATAGCCATATCGCGTTCACGGTTGGTGCCTGGAAAGACGACAATAGCTGCTTTCATTTTTTTGCACTACAGGGGTAAGAGTCATGCAAAGCACGGAAGACACCTTCGCCAACCGGCCGGGAGAGAGTATCGGTATGACCTTTGAGCCATGCGACTACCTTGCTGCGCATTGAGGCTGCATCTTCACTGACCGGGATACAGAAGTCAGCCGCTTCATTGTGCCCTTCATTACGGGCACTCAGCGTGGCAAGGGCGACAGAGTCAGCCATGCCTGAAATATATGCATCACACAATGCGTGACCGGAGGCAGCTGAGCATATTTTGCCAAACCTGCCCGCGGTCATCGGCGTCACACGCTGAGCATGTGCTACGCCCTGTGAGGCGAGCAGTAATGCACCAGCAAGTGTGAGAGAGAAAATTTTCATCCCAGAACCTCAACGGTGAAGTCTTCGATGACCAGGTTTGCCAGCAGTTCACTGGCCATTTTTTCGGCTTCTGCGCGGGCAGCCTGTGCGTCGGTGCTTTTCAGGTCCAGATCAATAATTTTGCCGACACGCACAGCTTCCACGCCAGGAAACCCAAGAGTGTGCAGGGCATGCCCGATGGCTTTACCCTGGGGGTCAAGCACACCTTCTTTAAGCATGACGGTTACGCGTACTTTCATTGGTTGAAATTCCTGTTTACTGAACGAGAGAGAGTTACTGGTCGGTATCGGTGCCGTTTGCTTCCTCGGGAAGGATGCCCAGGCGACGGGCGACTTCCTGATAAGCTTCTTTCACGCCGCCCATGTCACGGCGGAAACGGTCTTTATCAAGTTTTTCTCTGGTCTGACTGTCCCACAGACGGCAGTTGTCAGGAGAGATTTCATCAGCAAGAACGATGGTCATATCGTCCCCGTCCCATGCCCGGCCAAACTCGAGTTTGAAGTCAACAAGCTGAATGCCAATGCCGGTGAAAAGACCACACAGAAAATCATTCACACGCATAGCGTGAGCGGTAATCTCTTCCAGGTCGTGCGGTGTGGCCCAGCCAAAAGCGATGATATGATCTTCTGAAACCAGAGGGTCACCCAAATCATCGTTTTTGTAATAAAACTCAACGACCGTGCGAGGCAGGCGTTCGCCCTCCTCCAGCCCGAAACGCTTGGCAATGCTGCCAGCTGAAATATTACGTAAAACAACTTCGAGAGGGATAATTTCGACCTCTTTTACCAGCTGCTCACGCATATTAATGCGGCGGATGAAGTGGGTGGGAATACCGATTTCCTGGAGGCGCAGCATCAGATACTCACTGATGCGATTATTCAGAACACCTTTGCCGGTAATGACAGCACTTTTGGCACCATTGCCTGCTGTGGCATCATCTTTAAAATACTGAACTACTGTGCCGGGTTCAGGGCCTTCAAAAAGGATTTTGGCTTTACCTTCGTAAAGCTGGCGACGACGGGCCATGATTGTCCTTACCTGTCTTGCTGGAAGTCTATCCCTGCGATCGCTGCATACAGGGCCGGCTTGTGCGGCCCTGCCTGGGTGTTAGCTATAACAGGGTTTTAAAGTTGAAGAAACAGTCTTTCAGGCAGCGGGGCCTGCTTCACCGAAGACCTTTTCATAGATGGCGTCGATGGCTTTAAGGTGCTGACGGCTATCCATAGCAGAATCAAGCAGATCAGCTGAAATGCGCCCGGCAATTTCGGGGTCAGCATCAAGATTCTCGCGGAAGGATTTTCCTTCAGGTGTACCGAGCTTTGTCCAGGTTTCCATCGCGTTGCGCTGTACGATGCGATAGGCATCTTCACGGGACAGGCCAGCGCGTGCAAGTGCAAGCAGAACTTCGCCTGAGTGAACAACACCACCAAGGCTTTCGATGTTTGCTGCCATACGTTCAGGGTAAACCAGCAGTTTGCCGATCAGGCCTGAAAGACGGGCAAGCGCAAAATCAAGGCCGATGGTCGCATCAGGGCAGATATTACGTTCAACAGAAGAATGGCTGATGTCACGCTCGTGCCACAGGGCAACATTCTCAAGTGCCGGGACAACAGCTGAACGAACCAGACGGGCAAGCCCGGTCAGATTTTCAGTCAGCACAGGGTTGCGCTTATGCGGCATGGCAGAAGACCCCTTCTGCCCAGGGTGGAAGAATTCTTCAGCTTCACGCACTTCGGAGCGTTGCAGATGACGAATTTCGGTTGCAATGCGTTCAATGCCGCTTGCAATCACACCCAGGGTGCAGAAATAGGCTGCATGACGGTCACGGGGAATAACCTGTGTTGAAACAGGCTCTGCCTGCAGGCCAAGGCGTTCAGCGACATAATGCTCAACACGCGGGTCAAGATGCGCATATGTGCCTACAGCACCAGAGATCGCACAGGTTGCAATTTCAGCGCGTGCAGCCAGCAGGCGGGCTTTGTTGCGCTCAAACTCCACATAATGGCCAGCGAGCTTCAGACCAAAAGAGGTCGGCTCAGCGTGAATGCCATGGCTGCGACCAATGGTAAGGGTGTGTTTGTGCTCAAATGCACGGACGCGCAGAGCAGAGAGAACTTCGTCAAGGTCTTTCAGCAGCAGGTCAGTTGCCTGCACCAGCTGGACAGAGAGACAGGTATCGAGAATGTCCGATGAGGTCATTCCCAGATGAACAAAACGGCTTTCAGGGCCGACTTTTTCTGCCAGCCAGGTCAGGAAGGCAATAACGTCGTGACGGGTCTCAGCTTCAATTTCGTCAATTCTGGCGAGATCTGCAGCAGAGAAAGCAGCCAGAGCTTTGTCGCCCTTCTCGCGGATCACTTTAACAGCATCTTTGGGGATAGCACCGTATTCAGCCATTGCTTCACAGGCCAGGGCTTCAATCTCAAACCAGATGCGGTAGCGGTTTTCAGGAGACCAGATCGCGGCCATGACGGGACGGGTATAACGTGGCACCATAACTGCAACACTCCTTCAGTTTACAGAAACATGCCGCCTCTCTAGCTGATTTCGTGCTGTGCGTCTGCCACCAAATTCATAAAAGTTTGACCAGAATGCGTGCATTAATCTGAGCGGGCTTCGTATTATACCCGCGCGGATTATTATCGAATCGGAGTTTTTGTGAACAGTTTACTAGATGGCTTTAGCTTTCAGGCTCTTATCGCGTTTTGTCAGGTTATTCTGATTGATATTACTCTGGCGGGCGATAATGCTGTTGTGATCGGGCTTGTTGTTAAATCTCTTTCACCTGCTGAGAGAAAAAAGGCCATTTTTGCAGGCATTGGTATTGCTGCCGTTCTGCGTATTATCCTTGCCCTTGTCGCCGCCAGATTGCTTGAAATTATAGGGCTTACACTTGCCGGTGGTATTTTGCTGCTATGGGTATGCTGGCGGATGTACCGCGAGATGTGCGCCGTTCAGCATGATGACAATGCTGAGGCTGCCGCTCAGGGCAGTATGGGTAAAATTATTTTTCGTATCTTCCTGGCTGACCTTTCTATGAGCCTTGATAATGTTCTCGCTGTAGCGGGAGCAGCAGCCCGGCATCCTTATATTCTTGTGGCAGGGCTTGTTTTCTCTGTTCTTCTGATGGGGGTCGCGGCATCTTATGTTGCACGTCTGCTTGATCGTTATAAATGGCTGTCATGGGTGGGGCTGCTTATCGTGCTGTTTGTTGCCCTTGAGCTGATTTATAAAGGCTCTGCTGAAGTCTGGCCGCATGTTCCGTTTTTTAAGTCGTAATCAGGCTGGCCTGTCCTGTGCCAGGTTGATTGTTCCTGGTGAGCCTGTCAGAGTGAACGAAATGTCATATTCATATTGAGGCATAATGTCTTTTGTTTTGTCTTCGGTGTTGCGTGGTCGTGTTGCAGCACCGCTCATTGTTCTGTGCCTGGGGGCCTGCTCTTCTCATGGGAGAACACAGTCAGCTTCAAATGACGGTCCGGTCAATGCTCCTGCTATTCAGCCCGCTGCACAGTCTGCTGCGGTCAGTTCGGGAGAGACCTCTGTCGCTGACCGTCTTACTCTCTGGCTTAGCCTGACAGGCTCATCGCATGCCAGCGCGCAGGAATATGCAAACTTTTTGCAGACACGCCCTGTATGGCCACGGTGGAGTTTGCTTCAGTTACGTATGCAGCAGGCTCTGACGCGAGAGACTGATACGAGCGTTTTGCAGCAGCTCTGTGCGTCTCAGTCGCTGACTTATAGCCCCGCCCTGGTTAAGTGCGTCACGACGATACCCTCTCTGGCCGGCAAACTCCTTCCCCAGGCGCGTCAGGCCTGGATTAATGGCACAGATTCCGCACAGGCTGCGGTGTCACTGGCGCAGACCTTCCCTCAGGCGGTAACGGCCGAGACTTCGTGGAAACGCTTTAACCGTGAAGAGACCAGCGGTAAGCTTGTTGCAGCACGTCAGACCCTTACTTATCTTGCGCCCTCAGCGCAGGCCCTGGCTCAGGCCCGTTTAGCCTTCAGAGCGGGAGACCCTGGCGCAGAAGCGACACTTGCAGGACTTTCTGCTTCTGATCAGGCTGATACCACACTGGTATATGACAGGCTGCACTGGCTGCGGCTGCAAAAGCGTGATGACGAAGCTCTGGCTTTATGGAAAAATGCCGGTGTACAGGCCGAGGAAAAAACGCACCTGAGTGCTTTCTGGCGTGAACGTGATGCACTCTCGCGTGATTTCCTGCAAAATAATCAGAATACTGAAGCGTTCTGGGTCGCTGATGACAAAATAACAACCGGTGTAAACCGTCTTGATGCGGCTTTTCTGAGTGGCTGGATTGCTCTGCAAAAGCTGAATATGCCCTCTATTTCAGAGCCATTGTTTCGCAGCCTGGCAGCTTCCTCTTCTTTAATTACAAAAAGCCGCGGTTATTACTGGCTGGGGCGCACGCATGCCAGACTGAACCAAACCGCTTCGGCACAGGCAGACTACGCCCGTGCTGCCGGGTATGCAGGCACATTTTACGGGCAGATGGCAGCGGCTGAACTTGATGGTAAGCGCCCTACCCTGCTTAACCCCGATATTATACCAGCCGCTGTCACCAGAAGTCTGCGCGCATGGCAAAACCCCATGCCTCTTTCTGCTGCGGAGGATAGTCCCGGGGGGAATGATCTTGCCCGTGCTGCCGAAATTCTTGTGTCGTGGAATGACCGGCCTCATGCCCGTGATTTTCTGAGCCTGATGCTTATCAGAGCCAGGTCTCTGCGTGAAAAAATAGCCATTGCGCATCTGGCAACCCGTCTGCAAATTCCTGATACAGGTGTTATGGTTGCGCGCTATGCCGGCAGAGATGGCCTCTTCCTGCTGCGTGAAGGCTGGCCACAGCCTTATGCGCTGCCGACAGGCACGGCTGTTTCTCCCGCTCTTGTTCAGGGGCTGATCCGTCAGGAAAGCAGCTTTAACCCGGATGCTGTCAGTCCCTCAAACGCAATTGGCCTGATGCAGCTTAAGACAGGCACCGCGCATGATATGTTACAGTCTGCTGGGCTTCCTGCCTCTGCGGCAACTGCAGGCGGGCTGCATAACCCCGATAATAACATGCGCCTTGGCATGGCCTATCTGTCTTATCTGCAGGGGCGGTTTGCCTCTGTCGTACCTTATGTCACCGCATCTTATAACGGGGGACCAAACCGCCTGGCGCGCTGGCTGAGTGCACAGGGCAACCCTGCTGAAAGTCAGGCCAGTCAGGATGACATGATCGACTGGATTGAAACCATTCCTTACGGCGAAACACGTAATTACGTGCAGCGTGTGTGGGAAAATATGACGATATATAGCGTTCTGGGGAAAAACACATGACGATTGCACGTATTATTGCGACCTTTGGTGGCTGTGGGCTTGCACCTAAAGCGCCTGGCACGGTCGGGTCTCTGGCAGCACTCATTGCTGGTTTACCTTTGCTTAAAAAGCCAAAGGTTTTGTTGCTGAGCGCTGTTGCGGCAACAGGTGTTGGTTTGTGGGCTTCACACAAAGCCGGTGACGGTGAAGATCACAGCTGGATTGTGATTGATGAAGTTGCCGGAATGTGGATCAGCCTTCTGGCGTGTGCTGCAGTCGATAAAAAGAAATCAGCCGGCTGGTTGTGGCCTTTAGTTGCTTTTGGTTTATTTCGCCTGTTTGACATTAAAAAACCCGGGCCTGTTGGCTATATGGATCGACGCCATGATGCGGTTGGCATTATGGGCGATGATGTTGTTGCCGGTATAATGGCTGCGCTCTGCATTAAAGTACTGCGTACTGCTGCCGGCTTTTTTAAAAAGGCCTGAGATCTGATGTTTTCCCTCACCGCTCCCTCTGATGCCCTGCTGACAGAAGGTCTGCTGACAGCAAAAGCTGTCATGGAGCGTCTCAGCCAGTCAGGCCAGCGTGTTGTAACTGCAGAGAGCTGCACTGGTGGTCTTGTTTCGGCTTTGCTTGTGCATCATGCCGGTGCATCTGACTGTGTTGAGGGGGCGTTTGTTACTTATTCTAACCAGCTAAAACACTCTGCCCTTGATGTCAGGGACGAGACACTGGCTCGTTTTGGCGCTGTGAGTGCAGAGACCGTGACAGAAATGGCTGAAGGCGCGCTGCGTGCTGCAGCCAGAGCAACAGTTGCAGTTTCTGTCTCTGGTATTGCCGGGCCAGGTGGCGGGTCTGATGAAAAGCCTGTTGGTCTTGTATGGTTCGGTCTGGCGGTGAACGGTAAAAAAACTAAAGCCGTAAGTCAGAATTTTGAGGGCAGCCGTACCGAAATACGCTGGCAGGCTGCCCTTTATGCATTACAGCTTATCGCTGGATATGATGAGTAAAAGCGCGCCTTAGTCTTTACTGAAAGAAGGCATGACTGGTGCATCAGGGAACGGTGGTGCTGTCGTTCCCGTTCCCGGAGCGATCATGACCGGCTGCGGCTGTACAGGCGCTTTAGCTGCTACGGGAGCAGCTGCTTGATGGTCTTTTTTGTGCTTGTCGGGTGTACTGCAGCCGGCAGTCAGTGCTGCGATTGTCACTAAAATAGTCGCGTTACGTATTAAGCTCATAAAATGATTACCCTGCGTGAGACGATTATTACTTCATAAGCCTCGCAGAGTATCACTATTACTGCAAAGCTGCTGACGTTTTACCAGGTGTGAGATATATTGCCTGGGGTGGCCCGTAAATATCACGGGCACGTTTAAGAAACGCTGTGACCATGCGACGCACAGCTTCAGCAAACACGACACCAATTGCGGCTTGCAGAATTTTAGAACGAAATTCAAAGTCGACGAAAAATTCGACCTGGCAACCACGGGGGTCTGGTGTGAAAGTCCACACATTTTTGAGGTATTTAAACGGTCCCTGCTCATACTGAACAAGTATGCGCGAGGGTCTCTCAAGCGTTACGCGAGAGGTAAAACTTTCCCGGAAAGGGCCAAAACCAATAGCCAGGTCCGCAACCAGTTCGGTTTGTGTCTTTGTGCGTATACGCGATGAAACACACCAGGGAAGAAATTCAGGATAGCGTGCAACATCAGCAACAAGGTCAAAAATCTGTTCTGGCGGATAAGCAAGAACACGCTTTTCTGCGTGTTTAGGCATTCTGACTTCCTTTCAGACGTTCTGAGCGCGCCTGCCTCAGAGCCGCGAAGTCTGCGTCGGCATGGTAAGATGATCTGGTAAGAGGGCTGGAACTTACCTGTAAAAAACCCTTGGCACGGGCCATAGCGCCATACTCCTCAAATTCCTGAGGGGTAACAAAACGGTCAACGGCAGCGTGCTTAACGGTAGGCTGAAGGTACTGTCCCATGGTAATAAAATCAACATCAGCAATACGCAGGTCATCCATAACCTGTGCGAGCTCCATTTTTTCTTCACCCAGGCCGAGCATGAGGCCTGATTTGGTGAAAATGGAAGGATCAAGCTGTTTGATACGGTCAAGCAGCCTTAAGGACTGATAGTACCGTGCACCGGGTCTGATCGTCGGGTAGAGGCGTGGTACAGTTTCAAGGTTGTGGTTAAATACATCAGGTTTTGCTTCAGCAATCACTTCAAGAGTATTTTGCTTACGTAAAAAATCCGGTGTCAGAATTTCAATAGTTGTTTCTGGTGATGCGGCACGCACAGCCGTGATCACACGTGCAAAATGTTTTGCCCCGCCATCAGCCAGGTCATCACGGTCAACCGATGTAATCACGACATGGCGCAGGCCAAGTTTGGCGACAGCATCGGCAACACGGGCGGGTTCGTCATCATCCAGCGCATTTGGCATACCCGTTGTAATGTTGCAGAACGCGCAGGCACGGGTGCAGATTTCGCCCATGATCATCATGGTGGCATGACGCTGTGACCAGCATTCACCAATATTGGGGCATGCGGCCTCTTCGCACACTGTGACGAGTTTGTTCTCGCGCATCAGGTTGCGGGTCTCATGATAGACCGGATCAACCGGAGCCTTCACACGGATCCAGCTCGGTTTACGGGCAACAGGGTTGTCAGGCCGGTGTGCTTTTTCCGGATGTCTGACTTTCTCTGCGCCACCTTTGCGGTGATCGATCAATACACGAGTGGACATATATCTGGTTCTGCCTGTTCTGAAACCATCATCAGAACTGGAGCTTCCTGCCCTCTGCGTCAAGGCAGGAAGTGTGCTCCTTCACTCTGATCAGGTATTACCTCTGCACAATACACATTTCAGAGTGTAAACTCTAGAAATGCAGCGCACCATCATAAGCTGCAAGTACAGCTTCATGCATTGATTCTGAGATGGTCGGATGCGGGAAGATCGTTTCGATCAGCTCTGCTTCCGTCAGCTCACTGCTGCGCGCAATAACGTAGCCCTGAATCATTTCCGTAACCTCGGCGCCAATCATGTGTGCGCCAAGCAGCTCACCGGTTTTGGCATCAAACACGGTTTTGATCAGACCTTCAGGCTCGCCCATGGCCAGTGCTTTACCGTTTGCTGCCAGAGGGAACTTGCCCACCCGCACTTTATAACCGGCTTCTTTGGCTTTTGCTTCTGTATAGCCAACAGAAGCTACCTGAGGGCGACAATATGTGCAGCCAGGAATTTTTGTCGGATCAATAGCATGAACGGTTTTGCCGGCAATTGCTTCAACGCACATGACAGCTTCGTGGCTGGCTTTATGGGCAAGCCATGGTGCGCCGGCAATATCGCCAATAGCATAAATACCAGGTTCAGCCGTGCGGCACAGGGAGTCAGTTACAATATGGGTACGATCAACAACAATTTTTGTGTTTTCAAGACCGAGATTTTCAACATTACCCACAATACCAACGGCTGAAATCACCCGGTCAACAACGATTGTCTGTGTTTTGCCACCGGCTTCAACAGGAACAGAAACTTCACTGGCCGTTTTGCTCAAAGCCCCCAGTTTTGCACTGGTTATAACTTTAATGCCCTGTTTCTCGAAAGATTTCTGAGCAATAGCACTGATCTCTTCATCTTCGACCGGCAGTATGCGTGGCGCAACTTCAACCAGTGTGACTTCTGAACCCATATTACGGTAGAATGAAGCAAATTCAGTGCCAATAGCACCTGAACCAATAACCAGCAGGCGGGCTGGCAGTTCTTCAGGCACAAGTGCTTCACGGTAGGACCATACCAGCTTACCATCAGGCTCAAGTCCTGGCAGTTTGCGGGCCCGGGCACCCGTGGCCAGAATAACATGGCGTGCGCTCAGTGTTGCCGTAACCGCATCTTTCTCGTGCACCAGCACCTTGCGTGTGCCGTCTTTTGCCAGTTCGCCAAGTTTACCAAAACCATTAAAAACAGGCACTTTGGCTTTCTTAAGCAGGTGAGCAATACCGCCTGAGAGCTTACCGGATACAGCGCGTGAGCGGGCAACGACAGCCTTAAAGTCAAAGCTGATGTTATCAGCTTTAAAACCATAAGCAGGCAGATCATGCAGAAGATGGTTAATTTCCGATGCTCTGAGCAATGCCTTGGTGGGAATACATCCCCAGTTCAGGCAGATACCGCCCAGATGATTTGCTTCAACTACAGCAACAGAAAGCCCCAGCTGGGCAGCGCGCAGTGCTGCCACATACCCGCCAGGTCCGCCCCCGACAACGATAATATCAAAATTTGTCTGGCTCATGATGAGTCTCTCAGTCAGATAACAAGGTTCAGAGGAGATTCAACAACAGAACGGAAGGCTGACAGCCATTCTGCTGCGGTTGAGCCATCAATTACACGATGATCAACTGAGAGGGTCACGGTCATAACAGTTGCTGGCACGATCTCGCTGCCCTTAATCACAGGCTGCCTGCGACCTGCGGCAATAGCCAGAATGGCAGCCTGTGGCGGGTTAATAATAGCTGAGAAATCTTTTACGCCATACATACCCATGTTGGAGACGGAGAATGTACCACCCTGGAATTCATCCGGCTTCAGCTTGCCTTCGCGGGCACGTTTGACCAGATCTTTCGCTTCCTGGCTGATTTGTCGGAGGCTTTTTTTATCAGCCTGTCTGACGATAGGCGTGATCAGACCATCAGGAATAGAAACAGCGACTGAAATGTCGGCATCATCATACAGAATCATCGCCTCATCGGTATAAGAGGCGTTGACAGCAGGTACGCGTTTCAGAGCCACAGCGACAGCTTTAATCAGCATGTCATTAACGGAAATTTTGAAAGATTCTTCGCCTTCAGATGCTGCCAGAGCATTAATCTGTGAACGCAGAGCCAGCAGAGCATCAAGCTCAACATCAACAGAAACGTAGAAGTGAGGAATGGTGCTTTTGGCTTCGGTCAGACGTTTTGCAATGACCTTACGCATTGTAGAATGCGGGACAGTGCGGGTCTCGCCTGCTGCAACAGCGGCCTGGACAGGTGCTTTTGGTGCAGAGGCCGCAGCTTCAACATCACGACGGACAATACGGCCGTGCGGGCCGCTTCCCTTCAGTTTCGAGATGTCGATGTTGTTCTGCTTCGCAATGCGACGTGCCAGTGGAGAGGCAAAGATACGATCTTTACCATGAGCCGGAGCGACCTTCGCAGGTGTGAGGGCTGGTGCTGCAGCAGCTTTTTTTGCCGGTTCAGCAACGGAAGCTGCCGGAGCAGCGGCTGGTGCCGGTGGCGCAGATTTTGTAACCTGATCAGGCACAGCCTCGCCTTCTTCTACGAGAATGGCGATCGGTGTGTTAACAGCAACGCCCTGCGCTCCGGCCTCGATCAGAATACGCCCCAGAATGCCTTCATCAACGGCTTCGACTTCCATCGTTGCTTTATCAGTTTCGATTTCAGCCAGAACGTCACCGCTTGAAACGGTGTCGCCCTCTTTTTTAAGCCAGCGTGCCAGTGTGCCCTCAGTCATTGTCGGAGAGAGCGCGGGCATAAGAATTTCAGTAGCCATTTTGCTTCTCCTCAGACCATGCCACGCACAGCGTTTACAATATCTTCAGCGTGGGGCAGTGCCAGCTTTTCAAGGTTGGCAGCGAAAGGCATGGGCACATCAACGCCAGCCACACGAACCGGTGGGGCATCCAGCCAGTCAAATGCATGTTCGGTGATCTGCATAGCAACTTCAGCGCCAATGCCTGCAAATGGCCAGCCTTCTTCAACGGTCACCAGACGGCTGGTTTTCTTCACGCTCTCAACAATTGTTGCGGTATCGAGCGGACGCAGACTGCGCAGGTTAATCACTTCGGCGCTGATCCCCTGCTCGGCCAGAACCTTAGCCGCTTCAAGAGCTTCACCCACCATGATGGAGAAGGCAACGATTGTTACATCAGTCCCTGCCCGTTCAATTTTGGCCTTGCCTATTGGCAAAATGAAATCTTCATCGGTCGGACATTCAAATTTATGCCCGTAGAGAATTTCATTTTCCAGGAAAATGACAGGGTTCGGGTCACGAATGGCTGCTTTAAGCAGGCCTTTTGCATCTGCTGCTGACCATGGCACAACCACCTTCAGGCCAGGAACATGAGCATACCAGCTGCCATAACATTGTGAATGCTGTGCACCCACACGTGCTGCCGCACCGTTAGGACCACGGAACACAATGGGACACCCCATCTGCCCGCCTGACATATACAGGGTTTTAGCAGCAGAGTTGATAATGTGGTCGATTGCCTGCATGGAGAAGTTCATGGTCATGAACTCAACAACAGGTTTCAGGCCGGTCAGGGCTGCACCCACTGCCATACCGGTAAAGCCGTGTTCGGTGATAGGCATGTCAATGACGCGTTTTTCGCCAAACTCTGCCAGCAGCCCCTGAGAAACTTTATAAGCCCCCTGGTACTGACCAACTTCTTCCCCCATCAGGAAGACGTCTTCGTCATGACGTAATTCTTCAGCCAGAGCCTGATTAAGTGCCTCTCTGACCGTTATTTCTGCTGTCGGCCCCCAGTCTTTCTCGACATAGGTTTCTCCCTCAGCATATGTCGCTGGTGCGCTCACCGGTGCGACAGCTGCCTGAGCAGGCTCGGCAGAGGGCTGCGGTGCAGCAGCTGAGGCATGCTCGGGAACAGCTTCGCCTTCCTCAACCAGAATGGCGATCGGTGTGTTGACTGCTACACCCTGCGTGCCAGCCGGTATCAGAATACGACCGAGAATGCCCTCATCAACGGCTTCAACTTCCATCGTTGCCTTATCAGTTTCGATTTCTGCCAGAATTTCGCCGCTTGCTACGGTGTCACCTTCGTTCTTCAGCCAGCGTGAGAGCGTACCTTCTGTCATGGTGGGAGAAAGCGCGGGCATTAAAATATCTGTAGCCATAATCAGTCAACCTTCCTGCAGAACGTCAGTGTAGAGCTCGGCAGGGTCAGGGAACGGACTGGTCTGCGCAAATTCAACACAATCTTTAACAGTGTCTTTTACATCATTTTCAATGCTCTTGAGCTCATCTTCGGTGACACCGGAATCGAGCAGAATATGACGAACATGTTCAATGGGATCACGATTTTTACGAACAGATTCAACTTCTTCGCGGGTACGGTATTTTGCCGGATCAGAGACAGAGTGACCACGATAACGATAGGTCATAATTTCGAGCAGATAAGGCCCTTTACCTGCACGGCAGTGTGCCACGACCTCAGCCGTTGCTTCATACACTGCGGCAACATCCATACCGTCAACGCGGCGACCGGGAATGCCCCATGGCTCGCCATTGCGCCAGAACTCTTTCGAGGCAGAGGCACGTTCGACGCTTGTTCCCATACCGTAGAGATTATTTTCGATAATAAAGATGCAGGGTAATTTATGGAGTGCTGCCAGGTTAAAGCTTTCATAAACCTGACCCTGGTTAGCCGCACCATCACCAAAATATGCGACAGCAACCTCGTCTGTGCCACGATATTTGTTAGCAAAGGCAAGCCCTGCACCCAAAGCAACCTGTGCGCCTACAATGCCATGACCGCCATAGAAATTTTTTTCACGCGAGAACATATGCATCGAGCCGCCTTTACCGCGTGAATAACCTGTTTCACGCCCGGTCAGCTCAGCCATAACGCCACGTGCGCTCATGCCGGCGGCCAGCATCTGCCCGTGATCGCGGTAGGAGGTGATGATTTTGTCACCATCTTTAAGGGCCATCTGCACGCCTACCACAACGGCTTCCTGCCCGATATAAAGGTGGCAGAAACCGCCGATAAGACCCATGCCATAAAGCTGGCCGGCTTTTTCCTCAAATTTACGAATCAGCAGCATATTATGAAAAGCCTGCTGAAACTGCTCTCTGGTCAGAGAGGGACCATTCCCGCCTGAAATGAGGGTGCCGTGGGTCTCTGCCTGCATAAGGTGGTCCTTCATACTTAAAGATGCGTTCGCAACATTTTAAGGAAATGTTATGATAAAGCGTGTTTTTTGAAAATAATGTTTATTACGTGAGAAGGTAAGATTTCTATTTTGTGATAGCGGCCCTTCAGGCTGCGTTATACTCCCCTGACTGTCCTCCGCTTTTATGGAGCAGGTGAATATCAGAAATACACATGCCACGATCAGCAGCCTTGCACATATCGTACAACGTCAGTGCTGCCACAGACACTGCCGTAAGTGCCTCCATTTCAACACCGGTCGCCCCGCTGGTGGAGACAGAGGCCCTGATTTCAATTCCTCTGCCGTCGGGGATGAGGTCAACCTCAACGCTGCTTAATGACAGAGGGTGACAAAGGGGAATAATATCCGATGTTTTTTTTGCTGCCATAATTGCAGCGATACGTGCGGTTGCAAGAACGTCCCCCTTAGCTGCCCGCCCGGAAAGGACAAGCTCAAGGGTTTCCTTCGTCATAGAGATATGACCTTTAGCAACTGCTTTACGGCGCGTCGGTGCTTTTGATGAAATATCCACCATACGCGCCTCGCCGGCATCATTCAGATGTGTCAGGCCGGAATGACGGGTTGTCATCAGGCACGACCAAGAAGTACACGAGCCGCCTGCCCCGGATCCGGCTGGCGCAGCAGCGATTCACCAACAAGGAAGCCTGTCACACCGATATCAGTCAGGCGTGTTACTTCAGCATGCGTTTTAATGCCGCTTTCAGAAACAATAATCCGGTCAGGTGGCACCAGAGGCGTTAAGGCGACGGTCGTCTCGATGTCTGTGATCAGCGTTCTGAGATTGCGGTTATTAATACCAATCAAAAAGGCATCAATTGCCAGGGCCCGGTTGAGTTCCTCTTCATCATGGACTTCGAGAAGAACATCCATTTCCAGGCCTTTAGCGTGATCAACCAGTTCCTGCAGTTCTTCATCACTCAGAATCCCAACAATCAGCAGGATACAGTCAGCGCCAATGGTGCGGCTTTCATAAACCTGCCACGGGTCTATAATGAAGTCTTTGCGCAAAACCGGCAGAGATGTTGCCGCACGTGCCGCCTGGAGATCCTCATTGCTGCCGTGGAAGCATGAACTTTCAGTCAGAACAGAAAGGCATGCTGCACCGGCCTGTTCATAAGCCTGAGCAATAGCTGCAGGATTATAATTCTCCTGCAGAATTCCGGCTGAAGGAGAGGCTTTTTTAAGCTCCGCAATGAGCCCGACAGAGCGATCTGCCGACTTTTCTTTTAATGCACGACAAAACCCACGTGGTGCTTCTTTTACGTCCTGTGCTCTGGCCGTGATCTCTTTGAGGGAGACAAGGGTTGAGCGATGTTCAACTTCCAGGCGCGTTCGTGCACAGATACGTGCCAGCACATCGGGCAGCTCATCTGATGTTTTTATGTCAGAAGGGGTTGCGGTTGATGGCGTAGTTGTTTCGGTCATAATTATCCTGTGGTGTTTTAAACGTGCGATTCAGACGATGAGAGACGTAAGTCCTGTAGCAAAGCCATAGCTGAGCCATCGTCAAGCGGGCGACTAACAACGGAAATAACTTCCCGCAAAGCGCGCGTGTCAAAACTATCATTTTTCAAAATAGATACCCGGCCTGAAACATGCAGGGCGCAGGCGGCATTGAGCAGAACTGTATCACGATACGGCCCGGTTGCACCATGCAAAAGTTCTGTCAGAGCCAGAGCGTTCTCCCCGGGGCTTCCTCCCCTGATAGCTGAAACCGGTGCAGATATGAGGCCGCTCATCTCCGGTTCAAGTAACAGGGTATTTTTTTTACCCTGCTCACAGCTGACAATATGTGTCGGGCCGGCAAGAGTAACTTCGTCAATACCCTGTATTTCACCATCAGGCATGCCGCATACAGCCCAGGCCATCTCGGCCCCAAGTGTTGCCAGAACATCAGCAATAATACTGAGCCATTCTGTTGAAAAAACACCGGTCATCTGTCGTTTAACGCCGGCGGGGTTTGAGAGTGGCCCTATCAGGTTAAAAAGAGTACGAATGCCCAGCGCTTTTCGTGCCTGTGCTGCAAATCGCATTCCAGGGTGATGGTTAGGAGCCGCCATAAAAGTCAGATTGTGCGTCTTCAGCTGCGCAGAAAGAGCCGCCGGGTCACTAAGCAGAGGAATACCCAGGGCTGAAAGCACATCAGAGGCGCCCGTCTGAGAAGAAACCGCCCTGTTACCATGCTTGGCAACAGGCACACCAAGAGCGGCAAGAACAAAAGCTGTAGCCGTGGAAACATTAAGGGTATTATAGCCATCGCCACCCGTGCCGCAGACATCCATTGCTCCGGCTGGTGCGCCGGGAACAGCTACCATGGCATTGCGCATGGCAGTTACGGCACCCAGAAGTTCAGGCAGATCTTCTTTTTGCATACGCAGGGCAACGGCAAAAGCTGCAATGCACTCAGAAGGAACGTGCCCTTCCATAATCAGGCGGAAAGCATATTCTGTTTCTGCCTGGCTTAGTCTTTTTCCCTGACACAGATTATTAAGATAATCTTTAAAAACAGAACGATAGTCTGATAGTACAGGTTGCGCTGAATGTATTGTCATGCGTTCAGGCTGGAGATGTCTGTCTGGCCCATGCGCGGGCCTGGGTCATGAAGTTGCGCAAAATCTGATGGCCGCACTCTGACGCAATGCTTTCAGGATGGAACTGCACCCCGGATACCGGAAAATGGCGGTGCCTTACACCCATTATAACATTATCTTCAGTCCAGGCCGTAACTTCCAGTTCATCAGGTATGCTGTCAGGGGCCAGTGTCAGGCTATGGTAGCGCGTGGCCTTAAACGGGTCAGGCAAATCTTTAAAAACATCATTGTTATTATGAAAAACCGGGCTGACCTTACCATGCATAGGCACAGGTGCTCTTACAACTTTTGCTCCGAACACCTGCCCTATAGACTGATGCCCCAGACAAACCCCGAAAACCGGGATTCTACCGGCAGCCTGAGAAATCAGGTCACAACAGATTCCGGCCTCGTCCGGTGAGCACGGGCCGGGAGAGAGAACAATAGCTTCAGGTGCAAGAGCAACCGCTTCAGCGGCACTCAGGGCATCATTGCGATAGACACGACACGTCTCCCCGAGTTCACCAAGATAGTGAACCAGGTTGAATGTAAAGCTATCGTAATTGTCGATAAGCAGGATCATGACGTGATGATGCCTTTGTGCAGAGATGAGGTCAAATTCAGGATGGGGATGAGAGTTTCTGAGCCTGAAGAATGGCAGATTCAGCAGCCCTAAAAACAGCACGGGCTTTATGTTGCGTTTCGGCATATTCGGCATCAGGCACACTATCTGCCACGACACCGCAGCCAGCCTGCACATACATCATGCCATCTTTTACAACAGCCATACGCAGGCCGATACAGGTATCCATATCGCCGCCTGCACCAAAATAGCCAATACAACCAGCATATGTCGCACGGCGGGTTGGCTCGACTTCGTCAATAATTTCCATGGCGCGGATTTTGGGCGCGCCGGTTAGTGTACCTGCGGGAAAGGCTGCAACCAGCGCATCAAGCGCATCAAAGTCAGGAGAGAGCGTGCCTTCAACGTTAGAAGAAATATGCATAACGTGGCTAAAACGCTCAATGACAAACTGCTCTGTGACTTTTACTGAGCCTGGTTTGCACACGCGCCCGACATCGTTGCGCCCAAGGTCGATGAGCATCAGGTGTTCTGCCAGCTCTTTCTGATCGCTGAGCAGATCCTGCTCGAGGCGACGATCTTCCTCAATATCTTTCCCTCTTGGGCGGGTGCCTGCCAGAGGGCGAACGGTCATTTTTCCTTCGCTTAGCCGCACCAGAATTTCCGGAGAAGACCCGACAAGTGAAAAACGACCAAAATCAAGATGGAACAGGAAGGGCGCAGGGTTAATACGCCTCAGGCTGCGATATAAACTCAGAGAAGGCAGAGTAAATGGTGTAGAAAAGCGCTGGCTCGGCACAACCTGAAAGGCGTCCCCTGCCCTGATATAATCCTGGATACGTTTTACAGCCTCACAAAACTGCTCTTTCGTGAAGGTTGATCCCGGCTGCTGAAAGTCAGCAACCGGCGGGGTTATGCTTTCCTCAGGTAACCCGGCATTCAGGCAGGCACGCGCCTGAGCCAGAAGTGCCTGAGCGTTTTCCCAGCTTTCTTCACAGCTCTGCCCGGTCTTCGGGCGCACTGGTGCGGCAAGAATAAGCTCATCACTGACCGTATCAAAAACAGCAAATAAACCGGGGCGAATCATAACAGATTCGGGCAGGTTGAGGTCATCTTCAGGAGGGTGCGGCAGCTTTTCCATCTGCCTCACCATGTCATAACCGAGATAGCCAAAAAGACCCGCTATCATGGGGGGGAGCCCATCGGGCAGATCAAGCTGAGTTTCGTTAATCAGGCTGCGTAAATGGGTCAGAGCAGCTTCGGTAATCTGTTCCGGTGCGGTGTCTGCATCTTCCGGTGCGCGGTCAAGCAGAACTTTGCCCTGATGGCAGGTCCAGACAAGATCAGGTTTAAGAGCGATAACAGAGTAGCGACCACGGGCAGCCCCTCCCTCTACACTTTCAAGCAACAGACTATACTGCTGCGACGTCGCATCAAGGGACCTGAGGCGTATATAAGCAGAGACCGGCGTAAGGAGGTCGGCAGGCTCGACAGAAAACACAACACTCGCCTGGCCATTATCCCAGCGTGCTCTGACCTCCTGCAGGGAGGGAGAGGTCTGCATATGGGTCATAACACTCATCGTTGTGTATTTCCGCCAAAGCCAAGAGCGTTAATAACAGCTGCTACGGCCTGATTGTTGATCTGAGGAGGGCTCTTTTTGACCAGAGCATTGACATAAGAAGATGCAAGATCATCCGCATTGCTGCGTGCCAGACTTTGTCTGATGTTTTGCATAGCAACGACATTCTTGTCTGACTGAGGCTGATAAACCTTTGTAACCGTCGCGATGATAAAGCTGTCATCATTCTCAGTCATGGCAGACTGCCCGGCTTTCATGTGCATCAGCAGTGCCATCAGATCCTGCGGGATGGCAGAGTTTGGTGCTGAGCGTGAGAAAGAGGCATTTTTCACGACAGAAGGAGAATCTGAGGCAGCTGAAACGCCACCTTTCTGCTGTGCTGCCAGATAAACGTCAGTTGCATGTTTATTGGCTGCCTGTCGCATCATATCAGACTGCCATGCGCTCAGCACATCCTGGCGGGCCTGCTCAAACGTACGGGGCCGGGCCGGTGTGACCTCGTCAACCTGCACGGCATACCAGCTATTGTCGGGCCCTTCGATCAGGTTAGGCTGCTCTCCTTTTTTTACAGAGAAAATTTTCTGAATAATGGCAGCGCGCAATTTATCCGATGCAGGGAGAGGGGCTGGCTCTTTATCCTGTGTATTGCCCTGAGCATCAAGGCTGCCGGCAGCAGCAACGGCACCGATATCAGAAGGAATAGTATCAAGGCCATTGCTGGCAATAACATCCTGAAGCTGACGGCTGCGTTCGCTTATCAGCTGAGGAGCCTTTGCGGTGCGGTACTGTTCAAGAATTTCAGCACGTGCCTGTTCAAAGGATGTGTTTTTAGGAGGGATAATTTTCAGCACCCTGAAAATCGCCCAGCCGGCTTCTGTTTTCACCGGACCGTCGATCTGTGAAACGGGGGATGCAAAAATAGCACTGGCGAGTGCTTCTGACGGAATAGCAGATGGTCTGATACCAGACATTTCGACCGAAGCACTGCCTTTTGATGCCGCCTGCATACCGGCCCAGTCAGTGCCGTTTTTCCACATTGCAGCAAGTTTTGCAGCTTCATCCTGGTTGTTCAGTGTGATGATCTGAACATCGCGGGTTTCAGGCACATTATAATGTGATTTCTGGCCGTCATAGGCGCGCTGAAGCAATTTATCTTCAACGGTGATGCTTTTTGCTATCGTTTCAGGCGAAATGACAACAATTCTGGCATGGCGATATTCAGGAAGCTGAAACAGCCAGGGGTGATTGCTGTAATAACGATGCAGGACTGGTTCTGAAGGCTGAGCAGGAGGCTGAAAATCAGAGAAAGGAATTCTCAAAAAATCAACAACCCGTGTCTGCAATCCGTAATCAGCCAGGTAGCGCGCAACAGTTGATGAAGAACCAGCCCCCAGCTCTACCGGCTGAAGAACGGCGCGGATAGCAAGGTCATTATGTACCAGCTTTAAAAACCCCTGCTCTGTCATGTTATTGCTGCTCAGCACAGAATTAAACAGAGTGCGGTCAAAAGTTCCTGCGGCATTATGAAATGCAGGCACGGAAAAAACTTCATCACGAATAGCTGAATCAGGCACCCTGATATCAGAATGCTGGCTGGCCAGAATAAGTTCCTGACGCTGAATAAGCTGATTCAGGCTCTGATAAGCGGCCTGCTGCCCGACATAAGGCGGAATTTGTGCAGGGTTGCTGACACCAATCCGTTTTGTAATATCGGGGAGGCTTTTTCTCAGCTGTTCATCAAGACTCATGGTCGTGATTTCGTCACTGCCTATTTTGGCAGCAACATCATTCCCGGTACCCATAAAGTTGATGATGTTACCTGCGCCAAAGCCAATAAAGGCGAGGAACACGCCAATGACCATAACGCGGCCCAGCCATGACTCAACAAAAATACGACGCAGGGATGAAAGCATAAATGAAAATCCGTAACAAAATCAGAGTTTGGAAAGCCGCTCAGAAGGTGGCAATATAAACAGCCCGGACACTCTTGACCAGATACAACCGTTTCATCTTCTCAGATGAAACGGAGATGGCTCACTGTGTATGGTAAAAATATGGTTTAGGCGGCAATATAGCTGAGCTGCACCTGTTTGAAGGTTGTGGCAATCGCTGCATAAGGAAAGCTGATATGAGCAGACAGATAATTGTTGGCAACTGGAAAATGAACGGAACGACCCGTGATTCGAAGGCGCTGGTTCAGGCGATTTCGGGCGGTGTGAAGGCTGAAGGTCCTGATGTTGTTATCTGTCCGCCATTTACGCAGCTCTCACTGGCGGCATCACAGCTTGAAGGCACTTCAGTCAGGCTTGGAGCTCAGGATTGCCATAAAGCGGCGTCAGGCGCTTATACAGGAGATATCTCCCCTGCGATGCTGACAGATCTTGGCGTATCACACGTTATTCTGGGGCATTCTGAACGTCGTCAGGGGCATGGTGAACTTGATGAGACAGTAAGAGAAAAAGCCGTGGCAGCGGCGAAAGCCGGGCTGACACCTGTTGTCTGTATTGGCGAGACCGAAGATCAGCGTGAAAGTGGTGATCATTTTGATGTGCTTGGCTGGCAAATTAAAGGGTCGTTACCGGATGATTTTTCAGGTATACTGGCTTACGAGCCTATCTGGGCAATCGGGACAGGTCGCGCAGCAACGACAGAAGAAATAGCCGAGACAATGGTTTTTCTGCGTCAGGAGCTGGTGCGTCAGTTTGCTGAAAATGGAAAAAAAGTCAGAATTCTGTATGGCGGTTCCGTTAATAATGAAAATGCGGCTTCCATTCTGTCCATTCCCGAGGTAGCAGGTGCACTGGTTGGCGGCGCAAGCCTGAAGCCTGATGCGTTTTTATCTATTATTCATGCCGCTTCAGCATCCTGAGCAGTATATTCTATTCGGAAGACAATATGACCACAGTCCTGCTGATTCTCCATTTTTGCGTGACCATCGCTCTTATTGGCGTTGTGCTTATTCAGCGCAGTGAAGGCGGCGGGCTTGGTATTGGTAACAGCCAGGGCATGGGTGCGTTCATGTCAGGTCGTGGCACTGCCAATCTGCTGACCCGCAGCACAGCCGTACTTGCCGGTCTGTTTATGCTGCTGTCTCTGGTTCTTGCTGTACTGAACCGTGGCTCAGTCAGTGGTTATGGTCATGATATTCTGGCACAGCCAGCCCCTGTTGCGGCACCGGCTTCGCCCGCATCAGTTTCAGCGCCGGCTAAGCCCGCGTCAGCTCCTGTCGGCCAGGCTGCACAGCCAGCGGCGGGACACTGAGCCCCGGAGCACTCTCGCTATACTGTATCAGGCAGCTGAGAGTGCTCTGTCAGGAAACAGAAAACCTTTTTTTGTGCCTGTCTTTACTCATTTTGCTTTGTGCGTGTAGAAAGTCTGTCCATGACTCGCTTTGTATTTGTTACCGGTGGTGTTGTTTCCTCTCTTGGTAAGGGAATAGCATCAGCTGCACTTGCCGCATTGCTGCAGGCCCGTGGGTATAAAGTTCGCTTACGCAAACTTGACCCGTATCTTAACGTCGACCCTGGTACGATGAGCCCGTTTCAGCATGGTGAAGTTTTTGTCACTGATGATGGTGCCGAAACTGACCTTGATCTGGGCCATTATGAGCGCTTTACCGGCGTGAATGCGACCCGGGAAGACAACACAACAACCGGAAAAATTTACTCTGATGTGATCGCGCGTGAGCGCCGCGGTGACTATCTTGGTGGAACTGTTCAGGTTATTCCGCATATTACTGATGCGATTAAAAATATCGTCGTTGCTAATACAGACCATCTTGACTTCGTGCTGGTTGAAATAGGCGGTACTGTCGGTGATATTGAAAGCCTGCCTTTCCTTGAATCGATCCGTCAGCTTCGTAATGACCTGGGCATGGCCCAGACAATGGTTGTCCATCTTACTTTGCTGCCATGGATCCCCTCAGCAGGTGAGCTGAAAACGAAGCCGACCCAGCATTCTGTTAAAGAACTGCAGAATGTTGGCCTGCAGCCACAAATTCTCTTGTGTCGTTGCGATCGCCCTATTCCTGAAAGCGAACGCAGCAAGATTGCGAACTTCTGTAACGTCAGACCTGAAGCAGTGATTGCTGCCCGTGACGTTGATACAATCTATGCCTGCCCCCTCTCCTACCATGCTGAGGGTATGGATAACGAAGTTCTGCGTTACTTTGGTCTGCCATTTGAAGATGAACCTGACCTTTCCGGCTGGGAAAAAATTGTAGACGCTATTCGCCACCCTGAACGCGAAGTGCGTATTGCAGTGGTTGGTAAGTATACCGCTCTGCTGGATAGCTATAAGTCGCTCAATGAGGCGCTGCTTCATGGGGGTATCAGCCACCGCACGAAGGTGAAACTGGACTGGATTGAAGCTGAAAAGCTTGAAAAGTCTGACACCGCCCTTGAACAGCTGGCGCAGGCTGATGGTATCCTGGTCCCCGGTGGTTTTGGTGAGCGCGGTTCAGAGGGCAAAATTGCCGCTATCCGTTATGCTCGTGAAAATAAAATTCCATTCCTGGGTATTTGCCTTGGGATGCAGATGGCTGTTATTGAGTGCGCCCGTAATCTTGCAGGCCTGCCGGATGCGTCATCAACTGAATTTGGCCACACCCCGGAGCCTCTTGTCGGTATTATGACTGAGTGGGCACGCGGCAAAGAACGTCTGCGCCGCAGTGAAAGCGGAGAGCTTGGCGGCACGATGCGTCTGGGCTCTTACCCGGCTCAGTTAGTCGCAGGATCAAAGATTGCACAGCTTTATGGTTCAACGGCCATTAACGAGCGCCATCGTCACCGTTACGAGGTGAATATTCACTACCGTGAAAAACTTGAAAAAGCCGGAATGGTTTTTTCAGGTCTGTCGCCCGATGGGATTTTGCCAGAAGTTGTTGAATATGCTGATCATCCCTGGTTTATGGCGGTGCAGTATCACCCTGAGCTGAAATCAAGACCTTTTGCACCTCATCCTCTTTTCTCAGGTCTGGTTGGCGCCGCCCTGCAGAAGAAAGAAGCTTGTTAATGAGTAACTCAGCCCATAATTTTCAGCTCGGTGAGCTGAAAATTGGCAACGATCAACCTTTTGTGCTGATCGCCGGGCCATGTCAGATAGAATCTGCAGCTCATGCTCAGGAAACAGCGCAGGCTCTCAGGGAAATCTGTGGTGCTCTTGGGCTTGGGCTGATTTATAAAAGCTCATACGATAAAGCCAACCGTACCAGTGTTTCAGCGCAGCGTGGCATTGGCATGAATGAGGGGCTGCAAATTCTCTCTGATATTCGTGAGACGTTGCAGATACCTGTGCTGACTGATGTACATACTGCTGAGCAGTGTGCTCCTGCTGCACAGGCTGTTGATGTGTTGCAAATTCCCGCCTTCCTGTGTCGTCAAACAGACCTGTTGCTGGCAGCGGGACAGACCGGTGCCGTGGTCAACGTGAAAAAAGGGCAGTTTCTCGCTCCCTGGGATATGCAGCACGTTGCTCATAAAATTGCGTCTACAGGCAATAAGCGCATTATGCTGTGTGAGCGCGGTACCAGCTTTGGTTATAACACACTGGTGAATGACATGCGTGGCCTGCCGATTATGGCACAAACTGGCTACCCGGTTGTTTTTGATGCCACCCATTCAGTGCAGCAGCCTGGTGGTCAGGGCACCTCATCTGGTGGACAAAGAGAGTTTGCTCCGATCCTGGCCCGTGCGGCTCTGGCAACAGGTGTCGCTTCATTGTTTATTGAAGTGCACCAGGACCCTGATCGTGCTCCCAGCGATGGTCCTAATATGCTGCCAATTTCAGCACTCCCCAGGCTTTTTGAGCAGTTCAGGCAACTGGATAGCCTGGTAAAACAGTTTATCTGAAACTAAGACCCTCTGGTTTATAAAATCAGAGGGTTTTTTATACTTCGATTTTAATATTTCTGACATGTCGGTATTACGAGCTATCTTGCTGTAAACCCTGTGTTTTGTCAGGTCATCTGCAAAAATATAAAAACCAGAGAGATGGTCAGGCCGCGAGAGGCAGCCTGATCAGTCCTGACTGTTATTCAGTAGAACATGATTATGAAGTGTTATGGCCGCTAAGAGCACACGCAGGGTCACGCATGCTCTTAGCCTGTCAGATTAAACGTCGAGATTTGCCACTCTGAGCGCATTACCGACAATGAAATCACGGCGTGGTTCAACAACATCGCCCATCAGAGTGGTAAAGACCTGCCCGGCTTCTTCAACGTCACCGATTTTCACCTGGAGTAAAGTACGCATGGCCGGGTCCAGAGTGGTTTCCCACAGCTGCTCGTTATTCATTTCGCCCAGACCTTTGAAGCGGTTAATGGCAAGACCACGCCGCCCCTGTGCCAGAAGATGTGCATAAAGCCCTGCCGGACCAGCAAATTTTGTCTCTGACGTTTCATAACGCAGGGTGACACCCGTACCAAACTGCTTTTGCAGGCGCGCAAGCTGTAAGGTAAGCCAGCGGCTGTCCCCACCAGCAAGAGCTGTGGGATCAATACGGTAAGTTTCCCCTACGCCTCTGACTTTGCGTGAAAGCTCAATGCCTGTCTCACTGATGTCAACAGACCAGCCACGCTCATTTTCAGCTGAGGCGGCATCAAGTCTGGCCTGAAGATCAGAAGCTCTTTCACGCTGAGTGGCTAGTGAATCAGTGAGTATACCTGCCAGAGCAGCCTGTTCGATAATCCAGCGTGGTGTGCGTGTTGCCAGACGATTAATCGCCTGGGTAGCCTGCTGGATAAATGGCAGGTCCGCTTCAATCCCTTCTTCGCTGCGCTCTTCTTTATCGCTGTAGATAAAGGTGGCTTTATTGAGCGCTTTTTCGAGCAGATAAGCTTCAAGAGCAGCATCATCTTTCAGATAATGCTCTTCATTGCCACGCTTTGCCCGGTAAAGAGGTGGCTGAGCAATATACAGGTAGCCTCGCTCAATCAGTTCGGGCATCTGCCGGAAGAAAAAGGTCAGAAGCAATGTACGGATATGCGAGCCGTCAACGTCAGCGTCAGTCATAATGACGATGCGATGATAACGAAGCTTGTCGATAGAGAACCCGCCCTGATCGACTTCCCCGCGTCCGATACCTGTACCCAGTGCGGTAATCAGAGTGCCAACTTCCTGTGAGCCGAGCATTCTGTCAAAGCGCGCACGCTCAACGTTGAGAATTTTACCTTTCAGAGGCAGGATTGCCTGAAAACGTCTGTCCCTGCCCTGTTTTGCTGTACCACCGGCGGAATCACCCTCAACGATAAATATTTCAGCTTTAGAGGCATCGCGTTCCTGACAGTCTGCGAGTTTTCCTGGCAGCGAAGAAATATCCAGGATCCCTTTGCGGCGTGTCAGTTCACGGGCTTTACGGGCTGCCTCACGGGCTGATGCAGCATCGAGCACCTTAGAGACAATAATTTTTGCCTCTTTAGGGTGTGTTTCAAACCAGTGGCCAAGCATGTCAGCAACAACCGTGTGCACCACAGGCTGCACTTCTGAAGAGACCAGCTTATCTTTTGTCTGAGAGGAGAATTTAGGATCAGGCACCTTAACTGAGAGAACGGCCGTCAGCCCCTCTCTCATGTCATCACCGGTCAGAGAGAGAGAGTCTTTTTTGATAATACCTTCGGCATATTTACCAACAACGCGGGTCAGAGCCTGGCGGAAGCCAGCCAGATGCGAGCCGCCGTCACGCTGAGGAATGTTGTTGGTGAAGCACAGCATGGTTTCGTGGTAGCTGTCGTTCCAGGAGAGTGAAAACTCCACCTTAATGCCGCTGTCTTCATTTTCGATTTCACCGCTTACGGGTGGTGTAATCAGAGGGGTACGGGCCCGATCCAGCCAGGAGACGAAAGCTTCAAGGCCGCCTTCAAAATGAAAAACTTCTTCACGTTTTTCTTCAGTGCGGTGGTCACGCAGTGTGATTTGCAAACCTGAGTTCAGGAATGCCAGCTCGCGCAGGCGCCGTTCAAGAATAGCGAAGTCGAAAACAGTTTTAGGAAATGTCTCGCTACTTGGTTTAAACGTAACAAGCGTGCCGCGCTCTTCTGATGAGGTGCCGACAACAGCGAGGGGAGCGTCTCGTTCACCATGGCGGAAGCAGATAATGTGCTCCTGCCCGCCACGCCAGATGCGCACTTCCATTTTTTCAGAGAGGGCATTAACGACGGCCGCACCAACCCCATGTAGTCCACCAGAGACTTTGTAGGAGTTCTGGTTAAACTTACCGCCGGCATGCAGTCGTGTCAGAACAACCTCAGCTGCGCTGATCCCCTCTTCCTCATGCATATCGGTCGGAATACCGCGCCCGTTATCACGCACACTCACGCTGCCATCAGCGTTCAGGGTGACAAGGCAGTAGGTTGCGTGACCAGCCTGCGCTTCATCAATCGCGTTATCGATGATTTCAAAAGCCATATGATGCAGACCTGAGCCGTCATCAGTATCGCCAATATACATGCCGGGGCGTTTTCTGACCGCATCAAGACCTTTGAGGACAGAAATAGACGAAGCGCCGTATTCTTCTTCCGCACCGGTTTCAGACGTAAACTGAGTTTTGTCGGTCATGAATATATGATACTCCGGATGAGGAAGAGTGAAAAAACTTGCATTGCTATCTTATACGACGGCAGGCTGCGAGACGCCAGATTAGAGGGGCTTGTTTTCTTATTTTTAAACCTGAAAAGAACCATTTTTCAGGGTGATAAACCGGGCCATATCTGAAATTTTTTCAAAAGGCGCGGAATCTGTTCCTGTAAGCAGAATTGTCGTTTGCAATGATGGCAAATATTCCAGCAGTGCTTCGCGTTTGTAACGATCAAGATGCACAAGAGGTTCATCAAGCAGCAGTAAAGGCGAAGCCTTGCGGTATTCTCTCACCAGTGCCGTCTGCGCAAGTGTTAAGCCCAGCAACATAGCCTTTTGCTGGCCTGTGCTTGCAGTATGGGCTGGTAAGCCGGTTTTCCAGTCAGAAAGCATAAAGTCACTGCGATGTGGCCCGATACTGGTGCGGCCCCTTTGCCGGTCTTCACTGCGGCTCAGGTTTAATTTTTCTTTAAACCAGTCTTCTACGGTGAGCGCAGGTTTTTTCTGAATTTGCTCACTGAGGTCACAGTCAAAAGTGACGTGGGAGGCAGGAAAAGCTGATTTATGTGTCTGTGCAAACGATGAAAGATAATAAGCGATTTCGTTACGTGCCGCACTGATAGCGACACCGTGCCGGGCCATTGTGCTTTCAAGGCCGCTCAGCCAGCTTGTCTCTGTCGGGCGGGTTAACAGGAGCTTGTTGCGCTGTGTCATGGCGCGTTCATAAGCTGCCAGCTCACGGGCATGGCCAGGAAGAACAGTCATGACCAGGCGGTCAAAAAAACGCCTCCGGCCAGAAGCATTCTCGCTAAACAGTCTGTCCATCTGGGGGGTTATCCAGATGACGGACAGCAGATCTTCAACCCCCTCTTTTTTAGGGAATGGCTTGCCATTAAGCAGGAAGTTACGACGTTGCCCCCTGCTGGTCTCGCTGATAGCCGTGCCGAGATCAATTATTTCATCATTAAGCTGAAAGCGTGCTGCGACACCCCAGCCGGATGTTTCATTATGCCCCAGCTGCGACAAAGAAGCTCTGCGCAGCCCCCTGCCCGGAGCAAAAAGTGACAGAGATTCGAGAAGATTCGTTTTGCCGCTGCCATTTTCACCGGTCAGAACGGTGAGTGCATTCTCGGGGTGCCATGTAAGATGGCGATAGTTTCTGAAAAGTGTCAGGGTGAGTTTTAAAAGGCGTGGCATAAAAACTGTCAGATCACGCAAAGAATGTGATGTTGATCAGCTCAGCCACGCCTGTGTAAAACTCAGACCCGCATAGGCATAAGAACGTACAGCACTTCCGGGCTGTCAGCATCGCGCACGATGGTAGGAGATGCGCTGTCAGAGAACGCGAACTCCACGTCTTTTTCTACCTGATCGGTGATGTCATTAAGGTAGCGCGCCTGGAAACCAATTTCCAGGTTACCTTCCTCAAAGGTGATGTATTTATCGTCCAGCTCTTCGCGGGTTGTACCCTGCTCCGGGCTGCTGGCAGAGAGAGTAAGCAGGCCTGGCTCAAGCATCATTTTAACAGGCTTGGAGCGTTCCTGACTAATGGCTGCAACACGGGCCACAGCGTTAGCAAAGTCCTTTTTGCCAACACGCAGAATACGGGTGTTATTGCGGGGAATAACACGGTCATATTCAGGGAATGTACCATCAATCAGCTTTGAAGTGATGGTTACCGGCCCGACAGAAAACTGAATGCGGGTTTCTGACAGAGCAACACCGATTTCCTCGGGTGCTTCATCAATCAGTTTGCGGAGTTCTGCAACAGTCTTGCGTGGAATAATCACACCAGGCATTGCCTCTGCACCAGCTGGGAGAGCGGTTTCAGCGCGGGCAAGACGATGGCCGTCAGTTGCAACGCTACGCAGCACGGGCGTGCCTTCACCCGTTATGGCATGAAAGAAGATGCCATTGAGGTAATAGCGTGTTTCTTCCGTTGAAATGGCAAAGCGTGTGCGGTCGATCAGCTGCCTGAGTGCTGCAACAGGCAACGTAAAGCTGCACGGAAAGTCACCTGCACCCATAGATGGGAAGTCATCAACGCTCAGAACATTCAGGCGTGTTGCGAATCGTCCTGCTCTCAGGTGGAGAGGCGCTTCGTTTTCGCTCTGATCAAGCTCAACCGTTGCATTGTCAGGTAATTTTCTGACGATTTCATAAAGCACTGAGGCCGGAGCAGTCGTTGCTCCATCCTGCATAACATTTGCAGGGATAACCTCAACAACCTCAATTTCCATATCAGTGGATTTAAGGCTGATCTGATCTTTCTGCGCCTGTATCAGAACGTTGGCAAGTATGGGGATAGTATTACGCTTTTCAGCTACACTCTGGATGTGCGCCAAAGCCTTGAGCAATGTTGTCCGCTCAGCTGAAAACTTCATTTATACCTCGTCTCTGTGAACGACCCTTCAGCATTAATGCTGCCAGAGAAGTAAAATTATCCACGATGTTTAACAGTGCTCTGCAACGAGGTCCAGAAACAAAGTGCGCATCAGTTTAAATCAGTTTTCAAGCATCCGGCGCATCAGTTCAACGTCTTCAGCAAAAGCGGCATCACGTTCCATCAGTTCTGCGACGCGGGCCACAGCATGCATGACCGTTGTGTGGTCACGATTGCCGAATTTCCGTCCGATCTCTGGCAGAGAGCGGCTGGTGAGCTGTTTGGCCAGATACATCGCAACCTGCCGCGGGCGTGCTACTGCACGGGCACGGCGGGCTGAAGACATATCTGTGAGGCGGATATTCCAGTGTTCTGATACTTTTTTCTGAATTTCTTCAATCGTCACGCGCCGGTCATGTGCTTTAAGAATATCGTGCAGTACATCCTGCGTGGCTTCTAGCGTAACCGGGCGGCCAAAGAGGTTTGCGTGTGCGATAAGACGGTTCAGCGCACCTTCAAGTTCACGTACATTGGTCGTAATCTTGTGAGCAAGAAATTCAAGAACCTTAGCCGGAACAATGACCCCTGATGCCGCAGCTTTGGCTTCCAGAATGGAAATGCGCAGCTCAAAGGTCGTGGCATGAATATCTGCCACCATGCCGCACCCAAGACGCGTGCGCAGCCTGTCTTCAAGGCCTGACAGATCAGAAGGTGATTTATCGGCAGAGACAATGATCTGACGCCCGGCATCAACCAGCGCATTGAATGTATGAAAAAACTCTTCCTGCGTATTATCTTTCCCGATCAGGAACTGGAGATCATCAATCATCAGCACATCGACTGAACGGAGCTGCTCTTTAAACTCCATCGTCGACTGAGAGCGGATCGCAGCGATAAAACGATACATAAATTTTTCGGCTGACATATAAGCGACAGAGACATTGCCTCTTTGCAGCAGTTCAGCGCCAATGGCGTGCATCAGGTGCGTTTTACCCAAGCCAACGCCACCATAAAGAAAGAGCGGATTAAAACCGACGCTTGATGGTTTTTCGGCAACGCGGCGTGCGCAGGCATAGGCAAACTCATTTGGTTTGCCGACCACAAAATTATCAAAAGAAAAACGGGTATCGAGTGTCGCGGCTATATCATTTTTATTTTCAAGACGGCCGATATCGTCAGCATCAGCTGGCAGGCCGGGAGAGAGCGGAGCCGGCGTCGGTGCTGATACAGCCGCAACCTCACTGGTAATGACCGGAGCAGCCGGGTCACCAGGGCGGGCAACCTGAAGCTCAACATGACGAATAGAGGAAACTTCCTGGTTCCAGAGCTCACTAAGCCGGTCACCATACTGACTACGGACCCAGTCACGCAGGAAACGTGTTGGCAGCAAAAGCGTAATTTCATTGCCATCAACGGGGCCAAGCGCGATTTTTGTCAGCCAGGTATGATATTCAACCTCGCCCACTTCTCCCTTTAAGCGCGAGCAGATGCGCAGCCATGATTTTTCGAGAGCCTTACCATCGTCATCAGGTGCAAGGGTATTTTTGTCATCGTCCACCCCGATACTCATTTACACTCCCAGGTGATTGAACAAAATAAATGGCCTTGGAAACGCCCCGGAAAAAAGCATATCAGCCCCTGACGAGACACCATGATGGCATATCAGTCGGGTTCTTTTCAGAGTGTTGCACCGAAAAAGATGAGGCAAAAACTGTCAGAAGGGTTTTTGCAACTTAACGTTAAACACTTCGCTCACGATAACGCAGAGCCTGTGCACGAGCAACAAAAAAGACAGTTTCGTGATAGTTGAGACCGGGGGCATGCCTTCCTGAAAAAGAAAGCCGAATCATCCTCGGGATGATCCGGCTTTTTCAGTCTTCACTGCGTTGATTTTAAAAAAGTTTAAAATCAGGCTGTGGCAAGAGCTTTAACGCGGGCAGAAAGGCGCGCAATTTTGCGAGACGCCTGGTTGCTGTGAACAACACCTTTGCTTGCAGCGCGCTGAATTTCAGGCTGAGCGAGACGCAGAGCTTCGCGTGCTTCTTCCTGGTTGCCCGATGTGATTGCGAGCTCAACTTTCTTGATGAAAGTACGCATACGAGATTTGCGAGCTGTGTTGCGTGCAGTGCGCTTTGCTGTTTGTCTGATACGTTTGCGGGCTGATGCAATATTTGCCATGAGTTTCGTGTTGTCCAGCATAAAAGAATGGAGCTGATGGCTGACAGGCCGACCAGCCAGAAAGAGTAGCGGAGCTGTAATCCACAGGTGTGGCACTCGTCAAGCTTCATCACACGAAATAGAGCTTTTTTCGCAGAAATGTTGCTTTTCAGAGCAAAAAAACGTCGACCGGCCGCTTTGCTGAATCTGTTGTATGCCAGGGCAGTCTTCTTCATCAGGGCAGGCAGGGCACGGCTGACCCGCTTTGCCATACACTGCCCACGCATGCTGGAAATAGCCAAGCCCACCATCAGGACGCACATAATCTTTCAGGCTTGATCCGCCGGCGGCTATGGCTTCGTTCAGAACCTTGCGGATAGCCGTAACGAGAGGACGCAGCTGCTGCGCTGTCAGGTTCCCCGCCGGCGTGCGCGGGTCAATGCCCGCATAAAACAGAGCCTCGCAGACGTAAATATTGCCCAGACCAGCAACGTTTCCCTGGTCAAGGAGCGTAGTTTTTACAGGTGAGTTTTTATTTCTGAAAGCATCAGCAAGTGTTCGCCACGTAAACTGAGAGGAAAGTGGTTCTGGCCCCATAGTGCGAAATGAAGAATATTGCTCTTCATCTGCTGTGTGTATGAGGTCGACAAAACCAAAACGGCGCGGATCTGTGAAAACACAGGCCTTATCATCGTCTGTTATAAAGACAACGTGATCGTGCTTTCCGTCATGGCTCTGAGAATCGAGAGTAACACGCCCTGACATGCCCAGATGCATGATAATCGTAAGGTCACCGGATAATCTTATGAGAATGTATTTTCCGCGCCGCTGAAAATTTTTAACAGTTTTACCTTTGACGCGACGGGTAAAATCGGCAGGAATCTGCCGTCTAAGGTCGTGTCGCTTTACGATAGCAGTCTGGATGATGCGATTCTGCAGAGCAGATTGCATTCCTCGTATAACAGTTTCAACTTCGGGTAGCTCTGGCATGACAAAAAAGCAGAGTATAGAATGGTGCCATGATCGACAATAGCTCCATGCCCCCCTCTTCTTCTCATGACGCAAGCGCTGAGGAGACGGATTTCGGATTTCGTTCTGTTCCCAAAGAAGAGAAAAAGCCGCTTGTGCGTGCTGTTTTTGACAGTGTGGCGAGCAAATATGACGTAATGAACGATTTAATGTCTCTGGGCATTCATCGTGTCTGGAAACGTATTTTCATTACCGAACTTGCTCCGGCGCCAGGCCTTAAGCTGCTTGATCTGGCTGGTGGCACAGGCGATATTACCTTCGGGTGGATGCGCAGTGGTGGTGGCCCCGCTATTATGACGGATATTAATGCCAGCATGCTTTCAGTCGGGCGTGACCGGGCTATTGAAAAAGGTCTGGTGTCGAACCTGTCTTTTTGTGTGGTCGATGCTGAGGCTATTCCGCTTAAAGATATGTCTGTCGACCGCGTCACTATCGCGTTCGGGCTGAGAAACTGCACCGATAAAATGGCTGTTATCCGCGAAGCACGTCGTGTTCTTCGTCCCGGCGGTAAGTTTCAGTGCCTTGAATTTTCCCGTGTTCAGGTCGCGGCTCTCGCACCTGTCTATGATGCCTGGTCTTTTAAAGTGCTGCCTGTGATGGGCGGGCTCGTAGCGAAAGATCGCGAAAGCTATCAGTATCTGGCAGAAAGCATCAGAATGTTCCCTGACCAGGAAACTCTGGCGGAGATGTTCCGTGAGGCTGGCTTGTCGAATGTTAAATATCAGTCTCTCTCAGGCGGCATCGCAGCTATTCATTCAGGCTGGCGTCTGTAAGATATGAGCCAGATCCCGCCTGTGCGTTCTGTTCTGCTGGTTGTTACCGGCAGTATAGCGGCTTTTAAAGTGCCTGAGCTGATCAGGATGCTAAGAGCTGCGGGCATAGCAGTGCGCTGTGTGCTGACAAAAGGCGGGGCTGAGTTTGTAACGCCTCTTACATTACAGGCACTCAGCGGAGAGAGGGTGCATACCGACCTTTTCTCTCTGACCGCCGAGCAGGAGATGGGGCATATCGCCCTCTCCCGCTCTGCTGATCTCGTGCTTGTGTGTCCTGCCTCTGCCGATTTTCTTGCAAAAATGGCACATGGCCTGGCAGATGATATAGCCAGTACGCTTTTGCTGGCGACTGATACGCCTGTCATGGTTGCACCGGCAATGAATGTGCGTATGTGGGAGCACGCAGCGACACAGGCTAATGTTACGTTGCTCCGGCAGCGTGGTGTACAGCTTATTGCTCCTGTTGACGGTGTGATGGCCTGTGGTGAGTCTGGTCCGGGGCGTATGGCAGAACCTGCGGATATCAGTGATACTGTCGTAGGGTTTTTCAGGCAGAAATTGCGTGAGGGTCGTGCTCCGCTGGCTGGCAGGCGCGCTCTGGTTACCGCCGGGCCAACCCATGAACCGCTTGACCCTGTGAGATATATTGCAAACCGTTCTTCAGGCTTGCAGGGGTATGCTATTGCTGAAGCTCTTGCTGATTTAGGAGCTGATGTAACACTGGTGAGTGGCCCCACACAGCTGCGTAACCCGGCGGGCATGACGGTGGTCAGATGCGAAACTGCACGTGATATGCAGGCAGCAGTTCATGCTTTGAAACAGCAGGATATTGCCGTTTGTACAGCCGCTGTAGCTGACTGGCGCCCTGCTGCGCAGGCGACACAAAAGCTTAAAAAACAATCACGTAATGATGTTCCGCCTCCGCTTGCCCTGACCGCGAACCCTGACATTCTGGCTGAATTATCTCAGCCCTCTCCTATCCGGCCTCAGCTGGTTGTCGGGTTTGCCGCTGAAACCGAAAACGTCGCGCAATACGCTCAGGCAAAGTTAAAACGTAAACAATGTGACTGGATTGTTGCCAATAACGTTGGTGCAAATTCTGATGTCATGGGCGGAAGTGAAAATGAAGTTATGCTGATTACGTCTCAGACTTCTGACGCCTGGCCCAGACTCTCAAAAACAGAGGTCGCCCGTAAACTGGCCGTGGCGATCGCTGACTGGTTTTCTCGTTCTTTATAATTCGCGTTCTGGAAAAAAAATATGTCAAGTTTATCCCCGGTTGTGCATGCTCTGACTGTGCAGATTGAGCGTCTGCCTCATGCGCAGGACCTCCCGCTCCCAGGCTACGCGACTTCTGGTGCTGCCGGACTGGATCTTCTTGCCGCCGTGGAAAAAGATGTGGTGCTTCAGCCTGGTGAACGGGTTTTGATTCCCACAGGCCTTAAGGTGGCCCTCCCTGCCGGCTACGAGATGCAGGTAAGACCCCGTTCAGGTCTTGCATTGAAGCATGGTCTTGTCCTGCCTAACTCACCAGGTACCATTGATCAGGATTACCGGGGTGAAATTGGGATTATTATGATGAATATGGGGCAGGAACCTTATATCGTTGAGCGTGGCACCCGTATTGCTCAGGCTGTTGTGGCACCGGTTATGTGCGTGCAGTGGCATGAGGAAAAGATTGTGGAGCAGACAGAGCGTGGTGCAGGTGGTTTTGGCAGTACCGGAACAACGTCGGCATGAAAGCAGGACAAACAGACACTACATTTTCTTATGCGGTGCACCGTATCCGACAGGAAAGCGGACTTTATAAGAGCGTAGAGTTTACTGTTTTTGTTTGTTTGTCTGGTTTGCTGCTGCTGGGGGGGAACTATATTTCAGGGCTTACGTCCCCCGGCTTTTTTGAAAAAAAATACTTTATAATCAATTCACCGGGAGAGTTCTTTCTGTGCGCGCTCTTCACTGTGGCGCGTCTGATCTCGGCTGTTATTTTATCGTTTTGCGTTGCCGTGTGTTACGGTTTTGCTGCGACAAAAACCAGGTTTGGAGAACGCTTTTTACCGCCTCTCCTGGGTGTAACAAGGTTCGTCCCTTCCCTCAGTATATTACTTCTGACCATGTTGCTTGTTGGGGCATACGCACCAGGCGTGACATTCCTGCTGGAAGGCGCCGTACTTTTCTCCGCAGTTTTTTCCATGGCTCAGAAAAGTGCTGAAAATATTTGTTATGCCCTTAAAAATATTCCATCAGAACTGAGTGAAGTAACACGATGCTTTAAATTAACTGCATGGCAGAAACTTCTGATACTTGACTGGCCAAAAGTTATTCCCGGGTTTCTGCATGATTTAAGAAATGCATTGTCCGGTGGTTTTATTGTGATTTTATATGCTGAGATTATCAGTGTGAATCATAATGAAAGCAGCTTACCCGGGCTGGGTTCTTATGCTGCTTCAGCTGCGTTTCAGGGAAACCTTCTGCCCGCATTGTGTGTTCTGGTTGCTATTATTCTGCTGATGGCAGGGAGTGAGTCTATCCTGCTTCGCCCTCTTAATGGCTGGGTCGCACGCTACTATGCTGATGATTATAGAGCGGATACGCATGAAGATGGTGCTGAGATCATTTCTTTTAAGGAGAGTTATCTCCCTGTAAATAAAAGAAAATTAAATTTTAATTCGTTCTATGAAAAATGCCTCAGACTATTTTCCGAATATTTTTATCGTTGTTTTTCTAAGAAAAATATTTTTCTGAAGAAAATGCAGCTTTCAACATTGTTTTTTATAAGCTTTGTCATGCTTCCGATTGTCATATGCTTTACTCTGTTTACAGTAAGCTTCCACCTGTATCAGTTTACCCAGTATCTGGATGTTTTGTGTCGCTGTGTCATGACACTTCTGCGCATTGGCTGTGTGCTGTTTTTTGCATCATTGCTCTGGCTTCCGTTTGGTATATGGCTTGCGCTGCATGTAAAAAGAAGAGAATTTATTTTAAAAACAGTAAGTTATTTATCATTTTTTCCGGTTGTTATATTGTGTTGCTTTGTCCCGGCTTTGTACTGGTCTGGCTCTTTTCTGCCTGAAAGCTGGTGTTTTTTTCTGCTGATCGCGGGCGCGCAGTGGAGCATCCTGCTGCATGTTGTCCATCGTATGATGGCTTTTCCAGAGAGTTTTTCAGATGTGATTCAGACTTTCCATACGCGTGGTTTTTTTCTGATTCGTACTATCATTCTGCCATACATCATCCCGGGTTTTTTATCTGGTCTGGCAGAAGCCGCAGCCAGATCATGGTGCGTCGTTGTGGCGGCTGAATGGCTGCCGGGGCATACATCAGAGTTTTTTGTTTATGGTGTGGGGTCTTATCTGGCAGAGGCATTTCAGGCGCGCTCTGTGTCTTGTTTAATGCTGGGAATAGTGATGATGGTCTTTTGTGCCATGGTAGTTAATTTTCTGTTATGGCGACCACTGATCAGTTATGTCTATCGTACTCTGAAAATCAACTGACGGAACTGCCTGCAGAATGTCTTATTCATCTGAAAATGACCAGATATCAGAGACAAAAACAGTCCTGGTGAGCAGCCGTGCTGTCTCACAGGTCTATCATAAAGATAGTGCTGTTGATTTGCAGGTTCTTGATGATGTGACACTCGATATTTACGAGGGTGAAATAGTCGGTCTTCTGGGGCGTGCAGGATCAGGGAAATCAAGTTTTCTTCGCATCATGGCAGGGCTTATTTCTCCCTCTTCAGGAGAAGTTGTCTGGAATGAGAAACGCCAGTCCGAAAAAAACAGGCCAGATGTGGCAATGGTGTTTCAGTCTTTTGCCCTCTTCCCCTGGATGACCGTCAAAGAAAATATTGCACTTGGCCTTAAAGGGCAGAAACTTTCAAAAACAGATAAAGAAACGCAGGTAACCGCAGCCATAGAACTTATGGGCCTGGGAGGCTATGAAAATGCCTGGCCCAAAGAACTTGCCCCTGACATGAAACAGCGTGTTGGTATGGCCCGTGCGCTGGCTATCAGGCCTGAGCTGATTTGTATGGATGAACCTTTTTCTGATCTGGATATTTTGACTGCCGAAAACCTTCGAACTGATTTTGTGGAGTTATGGAACGAGGATAAGCTCCCGGTTAAGTCTCTGATGATGGTGACACATAATATCGAAGAAGCTGTGCTGATATGTGATCGTATCGTGGTGTTTTCGTCTAACCCGGGTCGTGTGGCGCATATTTTGCCTGTAACGCTTTCTCATCCGCGCAGCAGAGAAGATCAGGAATTCAGAGGGATAGTTGATCATATTTATGCGCTCATGACGCAACGCGCCCCTGTTATTTCAGAGGCTGATATCTCAATAATGCCTAAACCACCGTCTGCACCTGCGCCATCGGTTCTGACTTTGCCGCCGGTTTCAGTCGCTATGATGACAGGTATGATGGAAGCCCTCGCCGCCGCCCCTCTGAATGGCCGTGCTGATCTGCCCGTGCTGGCAGAAAAATTGCAGCTTGAGCTTGATGATCTTTTCCCTCTTGGTGAATCTCTTGAGCTGCTGGGACTTGCAGAGCTTGAGGATGGCGATATTTTTCTGACAGATGAAGGGGTGCATTTTGTACTGAGTGACCATGAAGAGCGTAAGGCTATTATGGGCTATGCGCTTATTCATAATGTGCCTCTGATTAAAACAATCAGAGCTGTTCTTGATGAACGTCCGTCACACAGCGCAGATGCAACACGCTTTCTCAGCGAGCTGGAAGCCGGTATGTCGCCAGATTATGCCCGGCAGACTTTACACACGCTGATCGGCTGGACCCGCTTTGCTGAGCTTTTTGATTATGATGAAGAAAGTAATCGTTTTTATACGGATGAGAAGGAAGGTGATTAACCTTCCTTCCGGATATTACCGGTAGCGTTCTGCGAACAGCTTTCTCATTTTAACAACTTTTGGCGCAATGACAGCAGCGCAATAACCGGTTTGTGGGTTATTGTTGTAATAGTTGAGGTGTTTTTCCTCTGCCGGCCAGAACGTGCTCAGAGGCGTAATTTCTGTGACCAGAGGGTTACCCCAGATATCAGCCTCTTCGATTTCTTTTTTAATTGTCAGAGCAGATTGCTGCTGCACATCATTTGTATAGAAAATGCATGAGCGGTACTGCGTGCCGATATCATCTCCCTGACGGTTGAGTGTTGTTGGATTATGCATGGTAAAGAAAATTCTGAGCAGATCATCGTAGCTCATGATCTCGGGGTCAAAGATAACTTTTACAACTTCTGCATGTCCCGTCGTGTCTGTGCAGACCTGCTCATATGTAGGGTTTGTAGTATGCCCGCCTGCATAACCAGGAATGACAGACTTTACACCCTTCATATCGCGCAACACAGCATCAAGACACCAGAAACACCCGCCCCCCAGAACGGCATAAACAGGATCAGACATATAAGATACTCCGGTTGCTGAAGCATATGCAGAGTGAAGGCTCTGCATATGCTTTATATATCTTAGATAATACGCGCCAGAGCGGTTTTAAGGCGTGCGCATTCTTCCTTCTGCGTAGCCAGACGGTCCTTCATCTCCTGCACGACTTCAGGATTAGCACGGGCAATGAAGTTTTCGTTGGAGAGTTTTTTGACCGTTTTGGCCTCTTCCTCTTCGGCTTTGGTCAGCTCTTTTTGCAGGCGTTTTCTTTCGGTCGACAGGTCGATAATACCTTCAAGAGGTAAAACCAGAGTTGCCTCTTCAAGAATAGCCTGCGCGCAGCCCTGAGGCAGCTCACCTTCGAGAATATCAATCTCAGAGACGCGGGCCAGGCGACCAATTGCCTCCTGCCAGCGTTGTGCCCGTTCTGTAATCTCAGTGCTGGCATCTTTAAGGAAGACAGGCACTTTTTGTGAGGGCGGGATATTCATTTCAGAACGTACCGCACGAATTTCAGAAATTAACCTGATCATCTGTTCACATTCTGCCCGGGCATTATCTGCCTGAGATAACTGAACAGGTTCAGGCCAGGGCTGAGAAATTAAAGACCCCTCCTCACCAAAACCAAAGGCATGCCACAGATCATCGGTAACAAAAGGCATAACCGGCTGGAGAAGACGAAGAATTTGTCCGAGAACATGAGCGGCTACATGACGGATCTCTCTGGCTTCATCCTGATTTTCTGAAGCGAAAACAGGTTTGGCGAGCTCAAGGAACCAGTCACAGAAGCAACCTCTGACAAAGCGGTAACAGGTCAGAGCGTATTCATCAAAGCGATAGGCTTCGAGCGCCTTCGTTGCGTCTTCCACCGCCTTTGATGTTTCTGACAACAGCCAGATACCCAGAGCAGACTGAACTGTTTCGGGCTTAAAGCCTTCAACCGCACGAATTTCGTTCATCTCGCAAAAGCGTGCGGCATTCCAGAGTTTGGTTACAAACGTGCGGTAATCCTCGACCTTTTTACGGCCAAGTTTTACATCCCGCCCTACCCCGGTCAGTGAGCAGATGGTGAAGCGCAGGGCATCTGCACCATAATCATCAATAAGCTCCAGGGGGTCGATACCGTTGCCCTTGCTTTTAGACATTTTCTGTCCGCGCTCATCACGAACAAGGCCATGAATGAAAATATCTTTAAACGGCACATCATTCATGAAGTGCTGTCCCATCATAATCATTCTGGCAACCCAGAAGAAAATGATGTCAAAGCCGGTTACGAGCACGCTTGTTGGGTAATAGCGTTCAAGTTCAGGCGTTTTGTCAGGCCAGCCAAGCGTTGAAAAAGGCCACAGACCAGAAGAGAACCACGTGTCGAGCACGTCTTCATCCTGTGTCAGAACAACGGCACTGCCATAATGTTTATCAGCCTGAGTTTGTGCTTCAGCTTCATCATGAGCAACAAACACATGACCATCGGGGCCATACCAGGCCGGAATACGATGTCCCCACCACAGCTGGCGTGAAATACACCAGGGCTGAATATCACGCATCCATGCAAAGAAGGTATTTTCCCACTGTTTCGGGATAAACGTAATACGTCCGTCTTCAACAGCTTCAACAGCAGGGCCGGCAAGCTTTGCCGCATCACAATACCACTGAGTGGTCAGGAAAGGCTCAATCACTGCGCCACCACGCTCAGCGTGTGGAACCTGGTGTCTGTGAGGTTCGATTTTTTCCAGGTAGCCGAGGGAGTCCAGCTCTGCAACAATGGCTTTACGCGCGTCTTCGCGTGAGAGGCCGTTCAGGCCGTTTACAAAGGCCGGGTCAGCCAGGCCAGCAACAGCCTGAAGATCTTCTTTAATTTCATCCAGGGTGATGCGTGCTTCTGCATCAAGTACCGATATCATCGGGAGCTGGTGGCGCTGCCCGACCTCAAAATCATTAAAATCATGTGCAGGTGTGATTTTAACGGCGCCTGTTCCTTTTTCAGGATCAGAATAGGCATCAGCAACAACCGGAACCAGACGGCCGGTTAAAGGCAGGCGTACCTGCTTGCCGACAAGATGGCGATAGCGTTCATCTTCAGGGTTTACGGCAACAGCAACGTCACCCAGCATGGTCTCCGGGCGTGTCGTTGCAACTGTCAGGGTGGTATCTGTCAGCCCGTCAACAGGATAACGAATATACCATAACGAACCATTAACCTCTTTGTTCTCTACTTCCAGGTCCGAGATCGCTGATTTAAAGACCGGGTCCCAGTTCACCAGGCGGTTGTCGCGGTAAATAAGTTTCTGATTATAGAGAGCGACGAAGACTTCTTTCACGGCCCGTGACAGGCCTTCATCCATTGTAAAGCGCTCACGTGGCCAGTCCAGCGATGCCCCCAGGCGTCTGAGCTGCTTTGTAATGCCTCCGCCAGACTCTTCCTTCCACTGCCAGACCCGTTTGGTAAAAGCTTCGCGTCCCATTGACTGACGCGAAAGCCCCTCACTGGCCAGAGAGCGTTCAACTACCATCTGTGTTGCAATGCCGGCATGATCAGTCCCGGGTTGCCAGAGCGCGTCAAACCCCTGCATGCGTTTCCAGCGTATCAGCGTGTCCTGCAAGGTCATGGTTAAAGCATGCCCCATATGCAACGTGCCTGTGACGTTGGGCGGCGGGATCATAATGCTGAAAGGTGGTTTCTGCGTGTTTTCAGGGTTGGCAGAAAAAGCTTTATTGTGCTCCCACAGGGCATAAAGACGTTTTTCTGTTGAGGTAGGATCAAAGGTTTTGCTGAGTGTCATAATTAACCAGGCCACATGAAAAAAGCGGAAGGCATGAAAATGCCTTCCGCCTTTAAGGAGAGAGTTTCACAACTGCATGTTATAATAGCGTATACAGTTATATCAATGCAGAGGAGATGAATCTCAGGGATTACGCTGAGAGAGACGCTCAACTTCTTTTTTAACAGAATCCTGAACGATACCGGCCAGATTAGCATCCAGCCATTTTTTGAGCATTACCCGGACTTCCTGACGTACGATATCTTCAATTGTCAGAGAACCTTGATTATTCACAGCCACTCTTCTCTCCTCATGTTCATGCAGATATTTTTCCTGAAGGGTCTTTTGCAGAATAGCGAACGAACTGTCAGTATCTGCAATAGTCTCAACATTGAGCGGAATAGACAGAGAACCATAGTCACCCTCTTCTTCCCCGCCCTTACTGACATTTCGTGGCTTAGAGACAGAGAGAGCGCTTGCAGTATTTTCCTGAACAGCATTTTCAGGCAAAGAGTTTTGTCCTGTATCGTCCCGCACTACATTATAATCCTGAGCTATATTATGATCGTGTTCGTCAACATTGCTGCTGGTATGAGCCCGATCTTCATGAGCCTCATTTTCTATAGTATTTTTACTTTCCAGTCCAGATAAAGACGCCTTTTCAGTATAGAGCTGAAGCAATATTTCGCGGATGCTCGGAGGAGCTTCATCAATCAGCCGGAGTTCTTCTGTCTGTTTTTCAGTGGGTTCACTATTAACAGGCTTTGCTTCCTCTGGTGATAACTTTGCGAACTCTTCCCTGATGACACTTGCTAAAGAGGCCGCAGAATCCTCTTCCTCTTTCTCCGCAGTCAGCTCTGGCGTGAGGACGAGATCTCCTTCCTCTTTCTCCGCGGTCAGCTCTGGCGTGAGGATAAGGTCGTCTTCCTCTTTTTCCGCAGTCAGTTCTGGTGTGAGGACGAGGTCTTCCTCTTTTTCCGCGGTCAGCTCTGGCGTGAGGATGAGATCTCCTTCCTCTTTCTCCGCGGTCAGCTCTGGCGTGAGGACGAGATCGCCTTCCTCTTTTTCCGCGGTCAGCTCTGGCGTGAGGACGAGATCTCCTTCCTCTTTTTCCGCGGTCAGTTCTGGTGTGAGGACGAGGTCTTCCTCTTTTTCCGCGGTCAGCTCTGGCGTGAGGACGAGGTCTTCCTCTTTTTCCGCAGTCAGTTCTGGTGTGAGGATAAGGTCGTCTTCCTCTTTCTCCGCAGTCAGTTCTGGTGTGAGGACGAGATCTCCTTCCTCTTTTTCCGCAGTCAGTTCTGGTGTG
>NZ_JOMN01000012.1:0-284 GCF_002153485.1 Acetobacter sp. DmW_043
CCTGAAAAATACGCAATGATCTTCTCTTAAAAAAAAGCCCCGGTAAACCGAGGCTTTTTTAGAACTACTCCTGATCAGGAGCAGCTGCAGAGTTGAGCTGAATGTAGCGCTCAATACCAATCTGCTTGATAAGATCAAACTGGCGGTCCAGAAAGTCTTCGTGCTCTTCTTCGTTAGCAAGAATCTTAAGAAGCAGGTCACGTGAAACAAAGTCACGGACACTTTCACAGTAGGCAATGCCTTCACGAAGATCAGCCATGGCTTTCTCTTCCAGCTTCAGGTCG
>NZ_JOMN01000001.1:0-55853 GCF_002153485.1 Acetobacter sp. DmW_043
GTGATGAGATACACACGCTCTGCTGAACAGAAAAAAATGGCACAGGAAGCGATGGATAAATTCGAGAAAGTGTCTAACACAAAAACAGGAAGTGTCTAACTTCTCTATTTTTCTTTTTAAATCAAGTAGTTAACTCTTATATGGCGGACCCGAAAGGATTCGAACCTTCGACCTTCGCCTTCGGAGGGCGACGCTCTATCCAGCTGAGCTACGGGTCCACATTTTGCCTTCCTAGCGCAAAGCCTGTGCTCTGCCAAGAGGATATAATGAAAAACAAAGAATAACCCTGTGCTCCTTTTTACATCGGACCACAGGATTATAAAATATTATGGCGCGTTAGCCGGCGCAATAGCTGAAGGTATTGCTGGTGTAACCGCTTTTGTCTTCAGGTCGGGCAGAGTAGTAGCTGGCATACCTTCGACGGCTGCTCCGGCCTGAGGCGTAACGGCGGCACCCTCTCCCGTTGCAACTGGCTGCGATTTGGCAGGTTTAATCTGTGGCTGACGATATGCCTTGACCGGCCCCAGGGGATTAGAAGAAATAACCTGCATCGACGGCAGGGGACGACGAACACACCCCCTGGCAATTGTCGCACAAACACCATCAGCACCGACAATTTCGTCATTATCGCCACCATAATGCAGATCAGTCACTTTCCCGTCTGTAATACGCACATCTGCAACGCAGGTTTTTCCGGCGCCACCCAGTGCATTTTCAATAATATTGACGACACTTTGCAACGGGAAAAGAGTTGAGTCATTAGCTGATGGTATATTAAGGCCCCGGGTATATTCATAAATTTCAGACCCGTCAGGCAGCTTTTTAGTCTTATCAGGGATACCCATACAGGCCTGTAAATCACTGCTTGAAATACCGATAAGAGAGATCTGCGCTTTATGGGCCGTACGAGAGTCGTAATAACCACAACCCGATAGTGCCAGTGAAAAAACACTCGTTAGTATCACAAGAGGAGAAGCTTTAGGCCTGCTACGGAAAAGACCTGTAATGTTCAAAAGACGAACAGACATGGATAACAAAAAATTCCTTATATGTTCGAAAAAAGGGAGGATGCTGACGAAACATTCATAAAATGCTGTCTTTTCTCAGGATGTCCCTGAATTTATCATTGGTGATGATAAAACACAAACTATGCTTCTCTGGCAAAAGAGAATATCTGTCAGTGACAGGATTTTCCCCCATGTACCACAACCCTGCTAACTTACTCTGATATAAGAAGGTCCCTCTCATGCTCGGTCTCATCAAACTTGCCGTTGGTGTGTCTTCGCCTGAAGAGCTGATACAGCGCCAGAAAATGTCAGAAAACCTTTATCCACACCCGGATTATGGCCCGGTGCCGGTGGTCTATACGCGGTTTTTTCCTAAACGTGCGGATGAACTTCTGAGCGGCGGTTCATTATACCGGGTAATTGGCGGGCTGATTGTATGCCGGCAAACTATTCTTGATATTAAAAGCGGTACACGTCCCGATGGCAGAGAGAGTACACTCATATGTGTATCGCCTGAGTTAATACGCACTAACCCTATGACAATGCGTCCTTTTCAGGGGTGGCGTTACCTCGAAGGGAAAGATTGTCCACCCGACAGCGCCTTTCAGTCATGCTCTGAGCTACCAGGAACATTGCAAAAAAAACTGGTCATGTTAGGCTTAGCAAGTCTCTTCTTTTGTCTGGTATCACTAAATACCGCTATTTTATGACTAATAAGAATTAAAAAAACTGTCAAAAATAACAAGAGAGAAACAGAGTAGAAACAGACCATCTCAGAGTGACTGGTACAGACTATTTTACCGTCATAACCGGAGATATTTTCCTGATAGCTCCCTGCCGGAGCTCTTTACGCGAGAGGTTATAGTATGAACCTGTCTGTCCATAATCAATCTCCCTCCTCTGCTCTGTCCGAGCAGGCAAGAGAACGCTGGCTGAACACGCTGTCTCAGAAAGCGAAAAATCTGAACGGTCCCCAGGACCTGCATTTCGAGCGCCGCCCTCAGCGGCCGACACGCGAAAGAGATAATGTAAAGCCCTGCAAAGAGCTCTGATAATATACGTGTAAGGTGCCTTTTAACGAATCAGGGCACCAAGCAAAGCTTCCAGGCGCAGGCGGCCCTCAGCTGTGGCACGGAGATTATTGCCCTCTAAAGTAAGGTAGTTTTCTTCGCAGGCTGCGTCGAGAATAACTGAGTTCGTCGCATCAGCTAATGTAAGGCCGGTACGCTCTCTGAAGCGTGTAAGGTTCAGGCCTTCTGTGACCCGCAGCCCCATCAGCAACATCTCTCGTGCACGTTCCTGTGCAACAAGACTTTCCTTCTGTGTCTGGCCTGTACCTTTTTGCTCAACCAGCGTTGCCCATGGCTCAGGGGCACGGTGACGACGTGTCGCAAACAGATCATCACCCTCAGTAATACGCCCGTGTGCACCTGGCCCGATCCCCAGATAATCACCATAACGCCAGTATGTCAGGTTGTGTCGGCTTTCACTGCCAGGGCGGGCATAGTTCGACACCTCATATCCGGCCAGCCCAAAACGGGAGGTGACTTCTGCTGTGTGCTGATAAAGAGAAGCTGCCTCGTCTTCATCTGGCAAACTAAACTTACCTGAACGAAAAAGAGCTTCAAAACGTGTGCCCTGCTCTATTGTGAGCTGGTAAAGAGAGATGTGATCTGCCGCAAGAGTTAATGCTGTTTGCAGCTCTTCCTCCCAGTCAGCAAGTGACTGCCCTGGTCTGGCGTAAATCAGATCGAAGGTAATGCGGCTAAACAGGTTGCGGGCGATTTCGAGTGCTGCAACTGCCTGTTTTGCAGAATGCTCCCGCCCAAGGAAACGCAGAGAATCTTCATCAAGAGCCTGAATCCCTAACGAAACACGATTCACTCCGGCCTGTCTGAAGCCGTGCAGACGCCCCGCCTCAACACTGGTCGGGTTAGCCTCAAGAGTAATTTCGATATCATCTGCCGGATCAAAAAGTGAGGTCGCATCTTCAATCAACGCGGCCACATTTTCAGGCGATATGAGAGAGGGCGTGCCCCCGCCAAAGAAAACCGAGCCCAGCTTACGCCGCCCGAGGCGGCTGGCCTCGTAAGCCAGCTCAGCACGCAACGCTTTAACAAAGCGTTCCTCAGGGATCTGCTCTCTGACGTGCGAATTAAAATCGCAATAGGGGCATTTGGCCAGACAAAAAGGCCAGTGGATATAAAGAGCGAGTAGTTCAGCAGACAAGGATCAGATCGCCACTTTCACACTCAGCTGCACAGCACGGTCAGGCGGAATGCGGAAGAATTCCATGCTGGATGTTGAGTTACGTGCCATGAACATAAAGAGCCACATTCTCCACCGCGAGAGACGTGAAACAGGCGAACGGGTAATCATCTCGCGTGAGGTGAAGTAAGAGGCCTGCAGCGCATCAAAATCCACACCATTTGCTTTGAGATTTTCAAGAGCGCGCGGAATATTGGGCATTTCCATAAAGCCATAACGCAGAATAACACGATAAATATCGGGGGCCAGCTGCTCGACAGAAACACGATGGCCTCTTTCAGCTTCAGGCTGATCAAGGTTCTGCACAGTCACAAACATTACATGGTCATGCAAAATTTTATTATGACGCAGATTATGCAACAAGCACGGAGGTACAATATCAGGCGTACCCGTCATAAATACTGCCATACCCGGCACACGGATGATGCGCGACTGTGGCAGCCTGGCGATGAAGGAGCCCATGGGCAGGCTGTCCTGACGTTGCCTGCCTATGACCAGACTGCGGCCTTTTTTCCAGGTCGTCATCATCAGTGTCAGTACACAGCCAAGCAGGACCGGCACCCAGCCACCATCAGGAATTTTAAGCGCATTGGCAGAAAAGAAGGTCGTATCCAGCACCATGAAGCTGCCAAAGACAACAGCCACCCGCCAGGCAGGCCAGTTGAAATGATAACGAAAGACAACAATCGCCAGCAATGTGGTGCAGATAAACGTACCTGTAACAGCGATGCCATAAGCTGAAGCGAGACGGTCTGAACTCTGAAAAGCCAGAACCAGCAGCACCGCACCAACAGCCAGAAAACGGTTAAAGTCGGGCAGATAAATCTGCCCTTCCTCTTCAGCATTCGTGTGCGTAATACGCAGCCGCGGCATGTACCCAAGCTGAATCAGCTGGCGACAGACCGAAAAACCACCTGAAATACCAGCCTGGCTGGCAATAACGGTGGCCAGTGTGGAGAGAACAATCATAAAACCCTGCATCCAGCCCGGGCAGAGCAGGAAGAAGGGATTAGCCAGAGATTTAGGGCTTTCAATAATAAGTGCCGCCTGGCCAAAATAGTTCAGCACCAGCATAGGCAGCACAAAAAACAACCAGGCATAACGAATAGGCGCCCGACCAAAATGCCCCATATCGGCATAAAGAGCCTCAGCCCCGGTGACACAGAGCACGACAGAGCCAAGCGCCAGAAATGAGAGTCTGCCGTGGTAGAACACGAATTCAACAGCATAAACAGGCGAGAGAGCCATGAGAATGGCAGGATGATGAAGAATTTTAAGCAAACCCATCACACCAATTGTGCCAAACCAGAGGAGCATAACCGGCCCGAAAATTGTTCCTACCTTGCCGGTACCGATATACTGCACACTAAACAGGCTGATAATAACAATCACAGCGATCGGAATAACCAGATCATGCGCTGCGGGCACACTGACTTCGATACCTTCGACCGCCGATAAAACAGAAATAGCCGGAGTAATAATACCATCGCCAAAAAACAGGCAGGCTCCGACAACACCAACCAGCGCGAGCGCTGTACGAAGCTTTGGTTTTGAAATGACACGCTGCGCCAGAGAGGAGATGGCCAGAATACCACCTTCTCCGTTATGGTCAGCGCGCATAATCAGCATGACATATTTCAGGGTTACGATGAGGATCAGTGTCCAGAAGATCAGACTGGCGACCCCCATCACCTCCCACGCGGCCACCTGATGATGACCCGAAATAACCTGCACGGTAGACCGAAAGGCATAAAGCGGGCTTGTACCAATATCACCATAAACAACACCAAGCACAGACAGGAGGGCCGCAAAGCCAACCGGAGCTGCTACGTGCTGAGGTTCATCACCGGCAAATTCAGTAATATGCCGGGGCCCGGGAGGGGCTGACTGATCGTGCAGTGGCGCTGCATCGACTGACGTAGTGCCGTCAGAGGCACCATGATCAGATGAAGGGCTGGCTGGGTCGGTCATGTCAGTTTACACTCCGTATGCATGTACTTACGGGCAAGAGGTTCAGGAGCGCCTGCATAAAGGCACTTGCAGGCAAAGAGCAAGTCATTCGTGTTTTTTCTTCATCAGGGTATAGTTGGTCTGGGCCCGAAAATGGCCGTACCTACCCGCACATGTGTTGCACCCTGAGCAATCGCCTGGGGGTAGTCAGCTGACATACCCATAGAAAGAACAGGCAGTCCATGATGCAAGGCCATACTGCGAAGCAGCTGAAAATGCAAAGTCGGATCTTCATCCGCCGGGGGAATACACATCAGCCCGCACAGTTTCTCTCCGAAGCGTTTTTGACAAAGCCTGATGAAATCATCGGCCTGATCGCGGGCTATACCAAATTTTTGTGGCTCGTTACCCGTATTTACCTCAATCAGCAGCTCTGGCATACGGCCACAGGCATCAGCAGCTTTTGCCAGAGCATCAGCCAGGGCAGGACGATCAAGGCTTTCAATCCTGTCAGCCAGCTGCACAGCATCCCGGGCTTTGTTAGTCTGCAACCCACCGATGAGATGCAGCTTTATGTCAGGACTGAGTTCCCGTAATGCCGGGAATTTTGCAAATGCCTCCTGCACACGGTTTTCGCCAAATATACGCTGCCCAGCAGCAATAGCGCCAGCAATACTACTGGCGGGATGAAATTTGGAAACAGCAACAAGCTCAACATCCTCCGGATTTCGACCGGCTTTATGTGCAGCTGCGGCAATTTCAGAGCGCACCCGCTCAAGACGTTGTGCCAGCAGAGAAGATGTTGTCATGACTGAGGAGACTCTTCTGTTGTCAGAATAATCTTACCTGAATGATTACCGCTCTCCATTTCCTCATGCGCCTGCGCTGCCTGCGATAGCGGTAAAATAGTATGGATCAGAGGTGTTATTTCACCCGACACCAGAAGTGGCCAGACATACTGCTGCAATTGCTGAGCAATCTGTGCTTTTGCCTCAGGGCTTCGTTTGCGCAGGGCGCTGCCGGTAATGGTCAAACGCTGTGTCATAATACGGGTCAGGTCAGCATCCGGTGCTTTAGAGCCACTCTGAAGAGCAATGATAACCAGACGACCATCCGTTGAGAGACTGCGCAGGTTACGCTCAAGGTAGCCGCCACCCACCATATCAAGGATAATATTGACGCCTTTTTTGTCTGTTAACTCACGAAGACGTTCAGCAAAATCTTCTTCACGGTAATTAATGGCTATGGCACCAAGCTTTTCACATAAAGCACATTTTTCAGCTGTACCGGCTGTGACATAAGGTATGCCACCAAAAGATCTGACCAGCTGAATAGCCGCTGTGCCAATGCCACTGCTGCCACCATGAATGAGTACACGTGACCCTGGGGCAGGAAATGCCGGCATAAACAGATTAGACCAGACCGTAAAAAACGTTTCTGGCAGAGCTGCTGCCTCAACCGCATTAAAACCATCAGGCCAGGGCAAAGACTGGGCTGCAGGCACAAGTGCATACTCTGCATAGCCGCCACCATTTGTCAGAGCACATACCCGTGCACCGACTTCAGGCATAGTCTGACCAGGCAGAGGCTCACCGCAGGCGGCAACAATACCGGCCACCTCAAGCCCCAGACCAGGGTGTGCACCAGGTGGTGGCGGATACAGCCCTTTGCGTTGCATAACATCAGGCCGGTTTACACCGCAGGCCAGGACGCGCACCAGAATGTCACCCGGCCCGGGTTGTGGCACGGACAGAGTTTCAAAACGAATTGCGTCTGGTCCGCCCGGGGCCGGCACTGCTGCAGCCACCATTGTTGCGGGCACAGGAGGGTGAGACAAAGACATAGGCTACATCCTATTCAAAAGAACACTCTTCATCCGGTACAGAACTGTTAAGAAGCCCGAAGAGATTACGAGGGTCTTCAGGATTTGCCAGAAGATCGAGAGTTTTACAAAAAGAAGTACCGCTCACTTTATCGCGCAGATAGCGCAGAGCGGAAAAATCCTCCGTCGCGAAACCAACAGAATCAAAAATGGTAATATCACGCGCGCTGCGACGACCTTTTTTGTTACCAGCTATAATCTCCCATAGCTCGGTAACCTGAAAGTCTTCGGGCATTTGTTGCAGTTCGCCTTCAAGCCGTGTCTGTTCAGTATATTCCACAAAGACTCTGCCTCGCGTCAGAATATCAGCCTGCAGTTCGGTTTTACCGGGGCAGTCTCCGCCAACAGCATTAATATGCACACCAGCGCCGATCATATTATCGGACAGGATAGTCGCCATTTGTTTATCTGCTGTAATGGTCGTTATGATATCAGCGCCCTCAACCGCCTCCTGACTACTGGCAGCGATTGTAATAGTCAGGCCGCTGTTTTTCATATTGTCACAGAACTTCTGTGTGGCATCGGGGTCTGTGTCATATATACGCACAGTATCTATACCCAGCAGGGTTTTAAATGCAGTCGCCTGAAATTCTGACTGAGCACCCGCACCAATGATAGCCAGCACATGACTGTCAGGACGGGCCAGATGACGTGCTGCAACAGCAGAGGTTGCCGCTGTTCGCAAAGCTGTCAGAAGTGTCATTTCAGACAAAATAAGCGGATAGCCGGTTCTGACGTCAGAGAGCATACCAAAGGCGATAACGGTCTGAAGCCCGTCACGGGTGTTGCCGGGATGTCCGTTAACATATTTGAAGCTATAGAGAGCATCATCGCTGGTGGGCATAAGTTCAATGGCACCATGCTCGGAATGACTGGCAAGGCGCGGTCTCTTATCAAAAGCAGACCATCGACGAAAATCATCCTCGATATACTCAGCAAGCTCTCTGAGAACAGTTTCGATACCCTGCAGGCGAATGAGCCGAATAAGGTCGTGAACGCCAACATACTGCACCATGTTGCCTCCTGTTGCCCTGCATCATTTCGTGTCACAGAAACGCTACCATAGAAAAAAGGAGTTTTATACTTCCATACAAGGCTCTGAGCCCGTCAGTATACTCAGCTGCACCAGCCACTTTGGATAAACAGAAAACAATCGGAGGGCGTTTATGCAAAGCTTACGCCCTCCCCGCTAAATATCAGGTGGTTACCTCTGCGCTCTCCACCGGTGGAAATTTTTTCAGTCAGTACCTTCATTATGTTTTTTTACTTCAACAGCAAAAACATAAGTCGGCCCGAACATATCAGAACGGAAAATAACGTACCGGTTATCCGGAGTGAAACTGACATTAGGCTCAAGATGGTAATTATGATGTGCCATATTCACCAGATGTTCAGCCACGAAATAACCAGGACGAATAAGATTTTTCCCCAGCGTATGATCATCTTTCACCAGTTTCGGATGGAACAGATAAATCCACTTTGCATCAGGTGCATTACTACCATCTCCGGCAAACAGTTTACCGTCAGAGGACAAATTAAAATGAATTGAAGCCTGCTGCGGCTCATAGTGGAACCATGTTCTGCTTCCATTCTCAACATTATACCCTGCAACAAACGAATTAACACCTAATGGCATATGCAGGTCATACCAGATGTTTTTACCGCTTTTGTCCCACCACTGATGGCCACTGCCCTCCATTTGCATAATACGTGGGTCGATATGGGTATTTTCTGAACCATCAGTGCGAATAGTCCAGAGCTTATCAACCTGCTGCCAGGCACCCTGATGGGCATACATCAAAAGGGTCGGATCAGAGGGTGAAAACTGCAAATGATCTATCCAGTCCGTACTGGCAAAAACGGGTTTAATCTGACCATTATGCAAATCGACAGTAAAAATAATCATTGGCAACTTTGCAGCAAACCGTCTGGCCATTTTCTCTTTCTTATTTAATGGCTCTGTAACCGTATTTTTGTGTGCGATCTGCCCTGCCTGGCGCCCGTTATAGTCTTCTCCGTCACCGACGATATAGCTGCCGGCTCCCAGCGTTTCATCAGCATTAATTGAAAAAACACCCGACCGGCGTGGCAGATCTGCAATTTTCTGCTGTTTGCCTGTATTAATGTCCGCTTTCCACAAAGAGGCATACTGCGGATCATTCTCTTTCCCCTTAAAATAATAAACAACGGGGGATTTATGACCAACAACAACAGCACCCGGCCCACCACCAACCGGCCCTTTGACCAGAGGTCTGGCCTTTAGACTAGTGAGATCAATCACACCTATACCACGATCAGGCGTGGTATAAATCATCTGCTTCCCATCAGGTGTGTACGTATTGATATTAAAATAAAGACTCGATGAGCCAGGATCATCTGTCACGCGGATAACACGGTGCCCTGTATCAGGGTCTACCCATGATTTTGGTGGAGCTTTCTCGTCTGCACAGGCCAGTGCCGGAAGCAGGAGAAAGGGCAGCCCCCCTCTGAGAATACACAAAAAATATGAAGAGAACATCACTCTGACTTTCATTTAACACTAAAATTTATCGTATATTTTTTATAAAATAACATCATCTAAAGTTTATTTAACTATAATGTACATAGATATCGTGGAATCAGATGATTTAGGAATTTTAATGACAATTTTGTGGTGGTTTTTTTATGTTGCGAAAAGGGATAGTTATTAATTTTGTACTGACAACCGCTTTGCTCAGCACAAATTCATGGGCTGAAAGCGCTCAGACCGGGCAACCATTACGGCATAAAAACGCCAGTAAATTCCATAAAAGAGAAGCACTGAAAGAATCTCTTGAGGTTATTGGCAACAAGGTACGCAAAGATCCTCAGCGCGCGACGTCCTCTTCTTACCATTTTTCAGGAAAAGAGCTGGTTAGCCAGAGAATTAACACACTTGAAGACCTTCAGCAGCTGGCACCAAGCCTGAATATTGATGCGGCTGACCCTTTTAACAGCAGTATTTCTATACGCGGCATGGGTGATGGCGGTGGTCAGACAGGCGGTGAGACAAACGTCGGTATGCCCAGCAGTGTCGGGCTGTTTCTTGACGGTGTTTACCTGAGCCGTCCGTCAATGATGTCACACGGGTTTAACGACCTGGAATCAATAGACGTATATAACGGAGCCACACAGGGGACTTTATACCCCGCCAACGTCACGGCTGGCGTCATTGATATTAAAACGCGTATGCCCTCTGCCACACCGCGCAATGAAGCTTTATTCTCCTACGGTAGCTACGGGTATATGCAGGCCTCAGCTTTAACATCAGGCAGAATTCTGAAAAACTTATTTGGCAGCATCAGCTATAACCATACAGCACAGGGCGGTTTTATTAAAAATGTTCGCTATGGCAACAACGTCAACGGGTATCATGGCGATAGTGTCAGAGTGCAGCTTGCTTACAGACCGGGTAAAAGATTCCACTTCAGACTGATCGCAGATTACAGTGCTGAACGGGAAACTCCGACACCGGTTTTTTATAAAAGCATTACTGTCGATGGGAAAAACGAATTCCAGGATATGTCATCCAAATTTGGCAACCATATCGTTACTGGCCGCAAAACTGATATTGACTACCAGAACTATGACACAACGCAGCAATTTGGTGTTTCACCTCAGCTGAGCTGGCGTTTTGCAGGAGGGTGGAAGTTCTCATCCATAAGCTCGTTCCGCTATTTTGATACAAATCCGGTTATGGCCGACCCATACAGCATTAATGTCTATTATAATTCGGGCACGAATGTACGTGACCGGACATGGTATGAAAACCTTCGTTTTGACTCCCCTCAATGGAAGACTATTAACTTTGCTGCGGGCTTTGCCTACTCGGGTGAAAGTCTGAATACTAATGCCATTACACGATACAGCGCTGACAGTGCTGGTGCATGGTATGGTAATAAACTGTATAACGGCCTGGATGTTTATCGCTACGGCTCACTCCGCGATGATTATTATTCGTTTTATGCGCAGGCTACGGCACATCCGATTAAAAAAGTCACAATGAAATTTGGCTTTCGTGAAGGTATCGACGATAAAAGCGGTACGTTCCGCCGGTTAAACAAAAGTCCGTTTTACTCTGGTGTGCTAAGCAAAACGACAGCCTTACCCTCAGCAATGGTCAATATTGATTATGACCCTGACAGCCTGACAAAATTTTACGTTGCACTTGCCTATGGCATGAAAGCCGGAGCGCTGAATATTTCATCCGGCTCAGCCGGAAAAGCAGGCTTTGGCAGCCTGTATATCAAACCTGAAACAACTGAAAGTATTGAAGTCGGTCTTCACAAAGAAATTCCGGTTGCCAGGCTTGATTTCAAAATTGATTATTTTAATGCTCTGGTTAAGAATTTTCAGACCCAGGGGTACGACCCGACAACACAGCAGACCTATTTAACCAATGCGGGTGACTACAGGTCGCGCGGGGTTGAATATACTATGAACTGGCACCCCCTTAAAGGGCTGATGATTACACCCAATATTTTGTATAATGACACAAAATATCTGACATACGACAACGCCAGGTGCATGCCCGAGGTTTCGATGCAAAGTCAGCCTCCGAAATCATGCAGTCTGAACGGCAAACCTGTATTCAGGGCACCTAAACTCTCATTGAGTGTGCTTGGGCGGTATGACTATACCCTCAATGATACATCCTCAGTGTACGCCACAGTGCGTTACTCTTATCGCACAGCAACATTTGCAACGGTTGATGACTCTCCCTCAGCCAAGATACCGGCTTACGGCCTGCTGAATTTTTCTCTTGGGTACAAAATTAAGGTGCATAATACGGCTATCGATACCTCTGTATGGGTAAATAATGTTCTGAACAAAACATATTATCGCAGCCTGCGTGAGGGAGATTATGGCTCTGTATTCGGCTGGCTGGGTACACCACGCATCATCGGTGGCACGGTAAGTGTGCATTTCTGAAAAACCAGGCAGCTCATTTTCTATTCTTATAAGACGGAGACAGGTACGTTGCCACATTTAGGAAGGCGCCATTTCCTTAAACTCTCAACCGCAACCAGCAGCTTATTTTTCACCGCAGCAACGCAGGCTCAAGGCTCAGCAGAGCACAAATCTGCTACGACACAGATAAACTGGCTTGACGGTCCGCCATCAGGAAATGTCTTTCAGGGCACGACGTTTGGCGCCGCCTGGCCACAGGGTGCTGTACGTGCACCAGCGCGCTTTTCGCTGGGCACCTCAGATGCCGGAACGCAGCAGATACAGTCATGGATCACCGCATGGTGGCCGGACGGATCTGTCAAATGGAGTGCTCATGCAGTTTCTCCAACTGCACATTCTGACCTGGCGGCATATACCCGGCTTCATGCTGTACCTGCCCGACACTCAGAAACCAGAACGGAAACCATTGCGCAAAAGACGGATGATCAGATCTCTGTCAACACAGGGAAACTCCAGGCCAGTTTTTCAAAAGGGCAGTCTTTTCTGTCCCTCTCGTTTCCACGCCAGGCACAGGTGCAGGCCATCACTCTGCTGGAACAAAGCACACAACAGGGAGAGATAACACAAACCAGAACCTTCTCGTGCCATGGCGACGTTCACACACTTGAAATTGAAGGTAACGGGCCTGACCGGGCTGTTATCCGCATAGAAGGTAAACATAGCGGACCAGATCATACACGGGTTATTCCATTTATTTTTCGTTTCTATTTTTATAAAAATAGTGGTGCAATTCGTGTTATACACTCAATCATTCATGATATTGACCCCAAAAAATATGAAGTGCGTGGTCTGGGGCTGAATATTTCCTCTCAGTTTCATGGTGAAGCCTATAACCGGCACATTCGCTTTGTAAGTGCTGATGGCGGTGTCTTCGCTGAAGCATTGCAACCTCTGACCGGCTTACGCCGCGACCCGGGCAGCAATATACGTTCAGCACAAACACAGGGCCAGGCTGTGCCACCTGAGGCAGAATGGTCTCCTAAAGTCTCTGGTGCTATCGGGTATGTCCCTGTTTATGGTGATTATACACTTACCCAGGCAACGTGTGATGGCTTTTCAATCAAAAAACGAATTACAAAACATGATGCCTGGATCAATTCTTTTTCTGGACAAAGAGCTTCTGGCACTGTTTTTCTTGGCGACGTATCGGGGGGTGTCGTGCTCGGCATCAGAAATTTCTGGCAGAGCTACCCGGCAGCACTCTCTGTAGAAAACGGAGGAGAGAATAATGCACAACTCACAGCATGGCTCTGGGCACCAGATGCAGAGCCCATGCAGATGGCACCTTATCAGACCCCCGAAAATCAGAACGATTATACCACGCAGCGGCAGGCTCTCGATATCACTTATGAGGATTATGAACCCGGTTTTTCCTCCTCTTACGGTGTTGGCCGAACCAGCGAAATCGTTATAGAATTTACTGACCATACACCCGACAACACCAGCCTGGCGGCTATCGCTGAGCGCATTTCATCTCCACCGCAATTAAAGCAATCTTTGCCTGACCTGTTCACATCACGTGCGACCCACGCTTTCTGGAGCCCCGAACACCCACAGAATGTAAATTCAAAAGTAAACCAGGCTCTTGATACACTTTTTACATTTTACCGTAATCAGATTGAGCAAAGACGCTGGTATGGCTTCTGGGACTACGGTGACATTATGCACACCTATGATGCCGACAGGCATACATGGCGTTATGATATCGGCGGGTTTGCATGGGATAACGGTGAACTAAGCTCTGTTATGTGGTTCTGGGCATACCACCTGCACAAAGGCAATGCGGAAAGCTTTCGTCAGGCTGAAGCCATGACACGACATATTACAGAAGTTGATGTCTACCATATCGGAAAATTCGCCCCCTTAGGTTCGCGTCATAACGTGCAGCACTGGGGAGACAGCGCCAAACAACTGCGTATCTCCAGCGTTGCAAATGCAAAAATCTATTATTTCCTGACTGCGGATGAGCGTACCGGTGAGTTACTGCGTGCACAGGTTAACGCTGTTAACCGCCTGCAGGATATTGTTCCCGGACGCAAAACTGGCGGGGCAGCGGCCATCAAGGCACAGCCTCATCACGCAACGGTCTCCTTTGGTACAGACTGGGGAGCCATTGCCGCCGCCTGGCTGCTGGAGTGGGAACGTACAGGTGATGAGCAATGGAAAAACAAACTACTGACCTCTATGACCAGCATTGCAGCCCAGCCTCATGGTTTTTTTACCGGACTGGGTGTGATGGACCTGCATACAGGTGAGTTTGCTCAGGATCGCACAGGGGCTCTTTCTGTTTCACATCTGAGCGCCATGTTCGGACTGCCAGAAACATGCAGCGAGCTGATTATGCTCTTACCGCAGCCTGATTTTAAAAATGCCTGGCTGGATTACTGCACACTCTATCTGGCTGACGCACAAAACCAGAAAAACAAACTGGGGCAGGCACTGCATCACTTAAACCTCAGGCAGGCACATGCCCGCCTGTTGGCCTACGCAGGCTACACTCTCAGAGACACCGCTTTGCGCAGGCAGGCGTGGCGTATTTTTGCACAGGGTGATGCAGGGCTTTTACTCAGTGACTTTCAGATAAACCATCTCTCACCGCCGGCAGTGCCTGAACCAGTTGATGAAGCACCACATATTTCAACAAATGCCGCGGCTCAGTGGGGGCTGGGGGCAACAGGTCTGATGGCACTTGCCCCGCAGGAGGAGAACATTTTTTATGAAACGCTCTAGACGTGTTTATACACCCGGGCACTACGTTTTATGCCTTGCTCTCAGTGCGGCCTCTCCGGTTTTATCAAAAGCCGGGACAAAAGCCGAAAACACTTTAACTATAAAGGATAATCAGAACCATATCTGGCGCTTTGAAGCTGAGAAAACTCTGCCTGTCACCCCTGCTTCACAGGCAGAAATTATTCCTGATGGAGTAAAAATCGTAGCACAGCGGGGTGTCACACTCTGGTTCGAACACCCGCTAAAAGGTAACTATACCCTTACATTCGACCGGAAAATTTTGAAGCCGGAAGGAGCACTCCGCGTTTCAGATATGAATATCTTCTGGAACGCACATGAAAAAAATGGCGCACTTCCTCACGTGCGCAACGGCACGCTCTCTGCCTATAACTCTCTTGTTCTCGAATATGCAGGTATTGGCGGTAATAATAATACAACCACACGCTTCAGGCATTATGACAGCTCAGGCGCACGCATCCTGTTACAGGAAAGTACTGCCCCGGCTGATATGCTGAAACCGGACCATGTTTATCACACCGTTATAAGTGTTCATAACGGTGTGACGACTTTGTTCCTTGATGGTAAAAAAATCTTTTCAGCACCAGTCAATGCTGCATCCCCAGGGTATTTTGGTATCCGCACCGTAGGTTCTCAGCAGGAAATCACACATTTTTCTCTTTCTGCATAATGATCCCGTAATAGTGTATCGCTGATATAACTGCGGCATACTATTACGAAAAATCTCTTTATGAGACTTAACCTATAAAAATACTGGCAGCTATGGGGTCACACACGATTCCACGGCACAAGCCCGGTTCCGATTTTACGCGTGGTGACACCATAAACATTCTGCACGAGAGTGTCCGTCAGGTCTGCCGGTGACAAAGAGGCCTGCACTTTACCATCAGATATCAGCACCAGATTATCGCAAAAACGCGTTGCCATGAGCAGATCATGAATAACAAGCACAACACACCTGCCTGCTTCAGCCTGACTACGCAATATCTGCATAACAGAAAGTGCATGAGCGGGGTCAAGAGCCGCCATCACCTCATCTGCCAGTATAATTTCCGCTTCTGTAGCAAGCGCGCGTGCGAGCATTAATCTCGCCTTCTCTCCTCCTGAAAGCTGATCAGCCCGACGTTGCGCCAGGTCTGCCAGACCAGTAGCTTTCAAAGCATTTTCAACAGCATAATGCTTTATAGCCCGGCTACCAGTCTCACCATAAGGTAAACGCCCCAGTGAAATGATTTCACATACCGGGATAGCTGGAAGAGGCGGATTATCCTGCGGAATATAAGCCAGTTGTCGCGCCAGCTGCGCTGTCGTTAAAGACTGTATATCATGCCCGTCGAGTGTTATTTTCCCCGCACAGGCTGGCACAAGGCCGGCTGTAACTTTCAGAAGCGTACTTTTACCGGCTCCGTTCGGACCGAGTAAACCTGTAACACACCCTTTATCAAACTGTGCAGAAACAGCATCCAGTAACGTACGTCCTCCGGCCTGGCAGGAAAGGTGATGCACTTCGAGCATTAAAACTGCCCCTGTTTTCTGAACTGAAGCACTCTGTAAAAAAAGACAGGTGCACCAATAAGTGCAGTTATAACACCAATTTGTATGTCTTTATGGCCTGAAACTGTACGCACAATGAGGTCTGAAAGCAAAAGCAGAGCGGCCCCGCCCAGAAAAGAAGGCAAGAGCAGACGAGACGGCCTGTACCCCACAACCACCCTGAGCAGATGAGGTACAACCAGCCCGACAAAACCAATAGCGCCTGACACAGCCACACAGGAACCAACAGCCAGAGCCGTGCCCACGACAAGACGTAACTGCACCCCCTTCAGGCCACGCAGATGAAAGCCCATCGTCTGGGCAACATCCTCCCCCAGTGTCAGCGCGTCCAGAGCACGTCTTGATAACATCATCACAATGCATCCTCCTGCTACACCGGGCAGTGCCAGCAATACATCAGACATGGTCCGGTCTGTCAGAGAGCCCATCAGCCAGCGCATAATTTCAAACGAAGCATAAGGGCTTGGCACGAGGTTCAGCACAAGTGCCGTTAAAGCCGCAGTAAAACTGCTCAGAGCAGCGCCAGCCAGTAAGAGCACCAGAGCAGTGCCCCGCCCCACCAGAAGAAGCAGCATAGCGACAGCAAGAAAGGCCCCGATAAGCCCACCGGCGGGCAGCAGAGCTGAGCCCATCACACTAAGCCCCGTGTAAAATACACAAACAGCACCAAGTGCCGCCCCGCCCGAAACCCCCAGCAACCCCGGGTCGGCCAGCGGGTTACGCAAATACCCTTGTAATACGGCACCTGAAAGGCCCAGTGTACCACCAACCATAATGCCCAGAATGACCCGTGGCAGACGCAGCCCCCCCAGAATAACAGAGCCGGCTGTATGCTGACCGGCAAGCCATTCATGCAATGCCTGCATAAAAGAAAAACCGTGCTCTCCCCATAGCAGAGAGGTCATAACCAGCAGGCATATACTCATACATAACAGACTGTTGAGCAGAACCTCGCGCTTCGTCATGGAGCCTCCGTTTTATTCTCTGCCAGTGCTGCACGGGCACGACGCAGAACAGCTACTGCCTCAAGCGTTTGTGGCAAACCACATAACCAGAGAGAGGCAGGAATATTCACATGATGCACCCCGGGAAAAAACTCCGTCAGAACCGGGTTATCCAGCATAGCCTGAGCAAGAGAGTGCCCCTGCCCTGAGCGGTCAAGAATAAGCAGGTCAGGGCGCCAGGCCAGCAGCGTTTCAAGCGGTATACGCCCCCCTGCAGGCAAAGCAGCACGCACAGCAAGATTCTGGAAACCTGAATATTTCAAAACATCATTTTGCAAGGAAGCACCAGCAGCAACCAGACCATTAGCTTCATAAACAGCCGCAATCGGGTTAACGTCTGTCGTCAGATCACTCATACCTCTGAGGCGCTTTTCAAAAACAGCAATAAGAGCCTCCCCCCGCTCCGGATGGCCCACAGCCTGAGCTACGCGCCGGATCTGCCCGGGGATGTCAGACAAACGGCGCGCCGGTGGCAGTATGACTATATGAGCACCAACCTCACGCGCTGCCATCACTGCAGTACGGGCTGTGTATTGCCCTGCAAGAACAATATCAGGATGTACAGACAGAATATTTTCAGCATCTGCTGCAAATATAACGTGTGGCAACCCCTCATGACACAGCACAGAAGCAGAACAGTCGCGCACAAGAGGAGAAAGGGCAACGATCTCCTCTTTATCAGCGAGCATCAGGGCAAGCTGGTCAGTACATAAATTAAGTGAGGCGATACGCGGGGCAGCCTGACCATGACCAGCAAGAACCCCGCAATACACTATGCCTATCAGAGGAATTAACCAGCGCATCAGTAGCTCAGTGTTACGCCTCCATAACCTGCCCGCCCGGGCTGAAGATAGCCTATCGGTTCTTCATACTGCCTGTTGAGCAGATTATCAGCACGGGCAAAGACTGTAACAAAACGATTAATTTTATAACTGGCAGCAAGATCAACTGTGAAATATCCATGCCCCTTACCACAGGTGCTGCAAACCTCAGAACCAATAACCGGCAGGTCGCGCCAGCCGCTGACATAAAGAATATTGCCAGATAACGTGAGATCTTTCAGCGGGTTCCATGAAGTATTAAAATTCAGCTTATGCTGTGGCCTGCGTTGCAAAGGCAGATGATTTGTCAGATCACGGGCATGTGTCCAGGTATAAGTCAGATTGAAATCGAGGGTCTTTATGGGTTTCCACTCAGCAAATGCCTCCACCCCATACATACGGGCACGGGAGACGTTGCCATAGGAATACTGATAATACGAATAGCCTGAAGAGTTATCTATCGACAATGTTGACTGGATAAGGTTTTTAACCTTGTTATCATACCATGTTGCACCGAAATGCAGCTTATCGTGCAGCAGTTTTTGTTCAACACCGGCATCATAGCCAATCAGACGCTCTGCCCGCAGGTCAGGATTACCTTTTTGCGAATAGCTGGATCCGGTCTGATTAAAAAAGAGCTGATAAAGTGTAGGGCCATGAAAACCTGACCCTGCACTTGCCTTAATAATTGTGCCTGTATGTGGAATATGAACAGAAGGCGCCACACGCCAGGTGACATAATGGCCATAACGCGAATTGCTGTCATAACGCACGTTGGCAGCCCCATAGAGAATCTTGTTCCAGTTACCTTCATACTGTGCATAGCCTGCAGTTGTATCCATACTCGCCTGTGTATGATAGCCGGTGTCATAAGCGCTGCCTGCAGTATGACTGGTATCAAACGTGTCATGAAAATGCTCAGCACCAATCAGCACTGTGCCATATTTTTTAAAGTTAAATGTACCATGCCAGTCAATTTTCAGCCGGTCTGACCGGTAATAAATGGGCCCGGTAGCATACAGCCCTGTCTGGTTCCAGCGATTACGAATGGCCATATAACCAAGACCGATGACCTGATCAAAAAAACCATCAAATGACACAAGATGAGCTGTCCCGCGCACAATTGCTTCATTTGTATTATTACGCTCACGCACATGCCCCCCGCCTTCGTTTTCACTCTGAAGGTCATACAGGGAATAGGTGTGATAATTGCTCTGAATCAGACGGGTTGTCAGGCCAAGGTCAAAATTTCTGGTTACGTCATAGCCCAGACGAATATTTGTGCCCCGGTTATCATTGCGGTTGCTGGTGTGGCGTTGCGCACGTGTGGCACCATAATAGCGGTCAATATAATGCGGAATGCTGCGAAACCCATCCATACGATAATGATTAAGCGTCACATTATAATGGAAACGCCCCTTACTGCCACGTAACCCGATAACCTGATTAAATGTGCCATATGAGCCGCCTTCAAGACGTACAAAAGGTTTAAAACGCCCCTCGCCACGGGCTGTCGTAATATCGATTACCCCTGCCATAGCATCTGCACCATAGAGGCCACTTTGCGGACCACGCAGAACTTCAATACGCCCTATACCATCAGTCATAAACTGAGCAGCATCGAACATGCCACTGGCAGAACTGCCATCATTAATATCCATTCCATCAAGGCGCACTTTTACTTCATTGGCATTCGTACCACGCATAAAAATTGACGTTGTGCCCCCTGCTCCGCCGGTGCGAACAAGGTTTAACCCTGGTTCACGGGCTAACAGATCTGGTAAAGAGCGACGTTGCTGTTTTAAAATCTGCTGCTCTGTAATGATTGTCATGGCAGTACCGATTTCATCACGCCTGACGGGCCTGCGGGCTGCACTCACAGTAATCTGTTCAGGATTACGTGACAGCATCTCTTCCTCTGACGTCAGGCTTGTCTCTGCCTGCTGTGGCTGTTCAGCTGCCCGGACCATACATCCGGGAAAAATGAAGAATGCTGTGCTCAAAAAAAGAAGTCTGCGCACCATAAAAACTACCTCGTGGTCCGAATGTTGCCACGAGACTAAGTTTATGCAGGAACTGACGCCCTTATCAGGCTGTGCCAGCGCATGCCACTCTGTGCTGACACTCCCCGATCAGCATTTCCCGTTTGCAACAATTCACGATGGCAGGTTTCCTGGCTTGTGGCGTCGCCGGCTGCATCTCCCTTCCCAGGCCAGGCCCAGTGGTCTGATCTTATGATCAGTATGCAGAAACATACCACTTACAGTTGCGGGGACAGCTCAGGCTTAAACAGCATATCATGCCATGATACCTGATTCCCTTTTACACTCTGCCTTGTATTTTAAAGGCAAAGACCATCAGTCAGATGATGTGCGCGCAGAACACAGGCCTGTCAACAATGCTGAAGGTAAAAAGGGCTAATGATGCGATGCAGCAAACCGGATAAAATCCTGCAGGTAAAAAATATCATCATCCGTATCACGACAGCCAAGGAAAATTTGCTTTGCGATACCCTTTTTGCCAAGCTTCACAGGAGAAAGTTCAAAGCGCTGAGCATATTCCTCAACCAGCCATCCCGGCAGGGCAGTAACACCCCTGCCATGAGCGACCATCACAAGCATAATATCTGTTGTTTCTATTTGCTTTTGCTGCCTTGGGCTAATACCCGCAGGTTGCAGAAACTGCGTATAAATATCCAGCCGCTCTGACGGTACAGGGTATGTTATCAGGGTTTCTCCCGCAAGCTGCTCTGGTGAGATAAACTTCTCACCACGCAAAGGGTGCTGAGGGCCAACAACCAGCACAAGTTCATAGTCAAAAACAGGAGTGAATTTCAGGCCGGGTTTGTAAAGCGGGTCAGGTGTGACAACAAGATCAATCTCATTACTGAACAATGCACCAATACCGCCAAACTGAAATTTCTGCCGCACATCAACATCAACCTTCGGCCATCTTTCCAGATAAGGAGAAACCACTTTTAAAAGCCATTGATAACAGGGGTGACACTCCATACCAATGCGTAATGTACCACGCTCACCATTGCCAAATTGTTCAAGCCGTTTTTCAGCCAGTTCAAATTGAGGCAACATGCGATTGGCCAGAGATAACAACCATTCTCCCGCCTGAGTGAGCACCAGTGACCGCCCCTCCCTGCGCCAGACCTTAACTCCGAGCTGATTTTCTATTTTACGAATAGCATGGCTTAGCGCGGGTTGCGTCAGGTTAAGACGCAGCCCGGCAGCAGTTAATGAGCCTTCACGCGCGACAGCCTGAATAACCTTCAGGTGACTACGCTCCAGAACATCCATGCTTCACCTTAAATCTATGCACAAAATTTATATAATTATATGATAATTATCATTTTTTATTATTTTAACAAGTTATATTCCTGTCAGCGGGTCAGCTCCTCCCGAACAATTGCTGCCCCGGCACTTAATGCTCTGAGCTTGCCGCTTGCTACATGCCGGGGCAAAGGTGCCATGCCACAGTTAGTAGAAGGATAAAGCTTATCAGCCTCTGCAAACCGCAAAGCTTTACGCAAAACATCCGCAACCTTTTCGGGTGTCTCAATAGTATGAGTTGCGACATCAATAGCGCCTACCATGACCTTTTTACCACGAACAAGTTCGATCAGGTCCATAGGAACGCGAGAGTTCTGACACTCCAGTGATATGATATCGAGGCTGGAGCTCTGCAGCTTTGGAAAAATCTCTTCATACTGACGCCATTCCGCACCAAGAGCATTTTTCCAGTCAATATTCGCTTTAATACCATATCCATAGCAGATATGGACTGCTGTTTCACATTTCAGACCTTCAGCTGCTTTTTCTAAAGCAGCAATACCCCAGTCATTAACTTCCTCAAAAAAAACATTAAATGCAGGCTCGTCAAACTGAATGATATCGACACCGGCTGCCTCTAATTCCCGGGCTTCCTGGTTAAGAATTCCGGCAAACTCCCAGGCAAGTTTTTCACGACTTTTATAATAGCCGTCATAAAGCGTATCAATCATCGTCATCGGGCCAGGCAATGCCCACTTTATCGGCTTTTTTGTCAGTGTACGTAAAAAACGGGCATCTTCAACAAAAACAGGTTTTTCACGTGTAACCGCCCCCACAACTGATGGCACACTTGCATCATAGCGATTACGAATTTTAATGGTCTGACGATTTTCAAAATCAACACCACTCAGATGCTCAATGAAGGTGGTAACAAAATGCTGGCGGGTCTGTTCACCATCACTCACAATATCAATACCGGCGCGATCCTGATCATCAAGGGTCAGGCGCAGCGCATCCTGTTTCCCTTCTGTCAGCTCTTCTCCCTCTAACTTCCAGGGAGACCAGAGCGTTTCAGGTTCTGCAAGCCATGAGGGTTTGGGCAAACTGCCTGCTGTTGAGGTTGGAAGTAGTGTTTTCATGGGGCGTGACCTTGTATCTTATAAATGGTTAAACGGCGTAACTGGCAGACCACTGCTCCAGAATATCCTGATAAGGTTTAATAAATCGCTCTTCTGTAAACCTGCCCTGTGTGATAGCCAGCTGGCTGCGTTCTTCCCGATCATAAACGATCCGGGTTATCGAATAATCCTGATGTTTAAGGCTTGGCTGATAACAGTCAGATGCAGCAGAATTAGCGTTATAAATTTCAGGACGATAAATTTTCTGAAATGATTCCATCGTGCTGATCGTGCTTATGAGCTCCAGCGTGGTATAGTCAGACAAAAGGTCACCAAAGAAATAAAATGCTAAGGGTGCAACACTCCTGGCTGGCATAAAATAGCGAACCTGCATGCCCATTTTTGCAAAATACTGATCGGTCAGCGATAAGTCACGCTGCTGATACTCAACCCCTAACACAGGGTGCTCATTATCAGTTTTATGATATATCCTGTTACCTGATACACTCAGGCATATGACAGGCGCTTTACTGAAGTTTCTTTTATAAGAATCTGAACTGATGACCGTTTTAAAGAGATTTCCATGTAAATCTCCAAAATTATCAGGTTTAGAAAAATCTTTCCTGCCTTTATTATACTCAGGCAACAAAACACTAAAATCATAATCACGCACGTAAGATGAGAAATTATTCCCCGCAATACCCTCAATACGCTTATTATTTATTTTATCAATAATAGTTGTTTTCAGAATTTCTATCAAAGGAAAAGTTTCTTTATTATTTTTAAAACTGATATCCATATCAAATGAAATGATCTCAAGTTCGACAGCATAACGATCCCGCTTAGGGTTATCCCAGCGTGCCAGATCATTAAAACGATTATCAATCATCTTTAAAACATTACGCAGGTTTGCCTGGCGGCTTTCCCCTCTTGCAAGGTTAGCAAAATTTGTCGTCAGACGCGTATTCTCTGAAGGGAGATAATGCTCATCAAAACGAATACGTTTTATAGTGAATGTATCTTCCTTAATCATCGTATTACTGCATCCTGTTTTTATAAAAAAACCTGATTACGTTTATTGAAAATAAAAAAGTAACTATGCTTTCTTATTTTCATAAACGATAATTTTTCTATATGCGGTTCAAAGTAGTGACCGCCTTATGCACGATCAAATATATGAATAAAAATGATTTATTTTCATATAAACATGAATTAAATTTATATATTATCAAAATACTGTTCAGAAAACATCATCCGTTAAATACCGCATACCTGATGCCGGGAAAATTTGTTCCGGCACCAGGGTTACACACCGGCACTCTGTTTCTGGTCTGTAAATGTCTAAGATATTATAAAATATGATTAATTACATTATCCTTACGATGCGGCAGAGTTCCCTGCCATCCTCCCCCCAGCGTTTTATACAGCGTGACGATATTAGACATTTGCTGCAAATGTGTTGTAATCGCGCCAAGCTGGGCATCATACAACGTACGCTGCGCCACAAGAGTATCCAGGTAGGGGTCATACCCGCCTTTAAACCGGGCCAGAGCCAGCTGATACTGGCGATCACTGGCCTGCACGAGTGCTACCTGGGCAGAAAGCTGCTTGAGATAAGTACTTCGTCCTGCCAGAGCATCAGCAACTTCGCGAAAAGCAGTCTGTATGGTTTTTTCATAGCGTGAGACTTCTTCTTTTTTGCGCGCTTTTGCCTGGTGCAGCTCAGCTGTAAGCCGTCCGGCATCAAACAAAGGCACTGTAACCTGCGGGGCAACATTCCAGGCACCCATGCCACTCTGAAACAGACGGGTAATATTATTACTGGCCGTACCGTTAGCTGCCGTAATCTGAATTTTAGGGAAAAATTCAGCACGTGCAGCCCCGATATCATCATTTGCCGAACGAAGAACCTGCTCAGCAGAGAGAATATCCGGGCGGCGTGCTATCATGTCTGAAGGCAAACCCTCCGGCACATCAGGAAAAGCCTGAACATCATCCAGAGAAGCCTTCTTCTCTAATGCCAGACGCGTTGCCTGATCAGGTGCCCCGCCTATAAGCAACGTAAGCTGATTCATCGCCTGTTCACGCTGACGCGTATAAATTTGCAAATGTGTCTCTGCGTCGCGCAAAGCCGCTTCAGCCTCAGCGACATCCAGCTGTGTGCCCGTGCCAACACGCGCTGTCTGTTCAACCAGTCTGTACGTTTTCTGACGGTTTTCAATAACATGCTGTGTAATCAGCAATGCCTGATTATTTGCAACCCAGTTAAGCATAGCCACCGAAACGCTGGCTATAACACTCAGGCGCATACTTTCACGCCCAAGAGCATCCGACAGATAGCGGTCGAACGATGCACGCGACGCTGAACGTATACGCCCCCATAAATCAACCTCATAGGCTGATATGCCAAACCCTACGGCATACTGACGCATATAAAATGGCTCATTCCCCTGAGACAAACTCCAGATACGAGAATACATTTTCTGCACATTCGCACCGGCTGTGCCGTTCAGTGTCGGAAAAAGAGCAGCATTTTCAATATCAAACTGTGTACTTGCAGCCTCAACCTGATGCTGTGCCACCTGCAGATCGCGGTTGTTGGTCAGTGCCGCAGAAATGAGGGACTGCAAAACCGGATCGCGATAGAAATTACGCCAGTTATCAAGATCAGCTGCATCCTGTGCCACGGTTTCAGATGCCCCGTTACCAGGCCATTTTTTCTCAACCGGCGCAGCCGGACGATGATAGGTCGGGATCATTGTGCACCCGCCCATCAGCAACGCCAGGCCTGCAGATAATATTTTCAATGATGGTGCCATGCTCATGCTCCTTCTGGCGCATGAGCATCATGTGGTGCAATTTCCTGACCGTCTGCCAGAGCAGAAGCCGGATGTAAAACCAGACGGCTTCCCTCAGGCAACCCTGTCTGAATTTCAATTTTATCACCATAGTCACGCCCGACTGTGACAGGGCGAATATGCAGATGATTCGTCATATCAACAGTAGCGACTGATAAACCTGTTGCATTATACATCAGAGATTCTGAAGGTATCAGAATAGTTGATGCCGGCCGGGGCACCTCAAAATGAACAGACCCGTAAACACCGGCTGCAAGCCTGTCATCACGGTTATCCAGTTCTGCTTCAACTGGCAGCATACGACTTTCGCGCTCAAGTGCATGGCCTGTGCGTGTAACGGAACCTGAAAAAGCTTCGCCCGGACGGCCCGGCACTGTCAGCCTGACTGGTGTTCCTGGCTGTATGCGACCCGCCTCTTCCTGCGGCACATGCACCCGCACACGCAGCCGGTCAGTTCTGTCCAGGACAAATAAAGGCGCAGACTGCGGGTTATCAGCACTGACCAGGTCACCCTTTTCAACATTACGGGCTGTAACCACACCATCAAACGGAGCCGTAATTATTGTATATGCACGCCGTTGCGCACTGACTGCCAGAGCCGCATCAGCTGCAGCCTGAGCGGCATTCTGCGCCTGCTGAGTAATACGATCAGCATCAAAATTCTGCTGGCTCACAGCTCCGCCGCCCACAAGCCCGCCCGAACGTCTGGCCGTAATACGGGCAAGGTTAAGATTAGCCCGTGCCTGGGCAAGAGCCGCCTGCGCACGGGCTTCCTCCCGGTCAAGCTCGGGCGCTCTGATAACCGCCAGAACATCGCCTGCTTTGACATGCGAACCAATATCTACATGACGCGCAGCAATATAACCTGAAGCTCTGGCGTTAATTGCTGCTGTTTCAACAGCAACTGTTTCACCGGGCAGGTCGAGAGAGACAGGCTTTGTCTCTCTGTGCACTGTCATGAAGCTCACTTCGGGAATCTGGTGCTCACGTGTTGCGGCCAGAGCCCGCACGGCACTCCCCCGCTCAGCATGGGCATAAATACCGTATCCAAGCAGGCACACAACACCAAGACCAATAAAAGGAGCGACTGACCGGCGGGCAACATCTTTATGAGGGCCGGTTACAGGTAAAACAGGTTCAGACATGACTGTACTCCTCAAGAATGCGACTTTCCTGTTTTCTCAGGCGGGTATAAAGCCAGGGCACAATGAATAATGTGGCGCACGTACCAAGCATGAGCCCGCCAATAACAGCGCGACCAAGCGGAGCATTTTGCTCCCCTCCGTCCCCCAGCCCTAACGACATCGGCAGCATGCCAATAATCATGGCCAGTGAGGTCATCAGAATAGGGCGCAGGCGTGCCTGCCCTGCGGCAATAGCGGCTTCAGCAGCACTCATGCCTTCAGCGCGCCGTTCTTTAGCAAATGTTACGAGCAGGATTGAGTTTGCACTCGCAACACCCACACTCATAATTGCCCCCATCAAAGACGGAACAGAGAATGTTGTACCTGTGACAAACAGCATAAAAACAATACCGCACATCGCGCTAGGCAGGCCGAGCACCACGACAAAGGGGTCCATAAAGGACTGAAAATTCACAACCATCAGCAGGTAAACCGCAACAGCTGCCACTAGTAGCCCTATGCCAAGCCTGACAAAAGCTGAACGCATGCTTTCAATCTGCCCCTGCACGGTGATGCTGTTACCCGCAGAAAGTTCACCGCGATGACGGGCAATAACCCGATCGATATCACGGGCAATGCTGCCCAGGTCACGCCCTTCAGCACTCGCATCAATATCGAGAACAGGCTGAATATTGCTATGTGAAATAACATTCTGCCCTGTTCCGCGCTGAATTGTTGCAACATTGCTCAGCAATGCCGGGTTTTTCTGCACAGCAGAAGATGACGCCACCACAGTGTTACGCAAATCACCCAGGTTATTCACCCGATATTGCGGGGTCTGCACTGCAAGCGGATACTGAATACCAGAGGCAGGATCGACCCAGAAATTAGGAGTAACCGTGTTAGACGATGCCAGAGAAACCATCACATTTCGGGCGACATCATTAAGAGTTAACCCAAGGTCAAGTGCACGTTCGCGGTCAATTACCACAGCCAGTTCAGGTGCTGCAATCTGCTGATGCAGATGTACATCGACCAGACCAGGGATATGAGAAATCTCCTGACGGATTTCCTGCATAACCTTTCGGTTATTGGTGACATCGTAACCAGAAATACGAATATCAACCTGAGCTGGTATGCCAAAATTGAGAATCTGGGTCACAATATCTGCCGGCTGGAAATAGAACACACAATGTGGAAAACGACGGGCCAGTTCGGTGCGCAGTTTACGAATGTAATCAGCTGTCGGGCGGTGTCCCTCCTTCAGCTCAACCATAATCTGCCCGTCATTTGTACCAACGGTTGTACCATCATCAAAAGGCATGGAATAACGGAAAGGCATGCCCATATTATCGAGCAGAAGCGCACGCTCTTTTTCAGGTACGATGTCACGAATAACATCTTCAACCTGGTCAAATAATTTTTCGGTACTTTCTATACGCGTTCCTTCAGGTGCCCTGACGTGAAGTTTAAATTCACCGGCATCAATACTCGGGAAAAAATCCTGACCGACCTGCGTTGCAAGAATGCCAGTAACCAGAAGAACAGTACCTGCCAGAGCTGGCACTTTCCAGCCACTGCTGATCAGTCTGTGCAGGGTGTACACATAGCTGTCACGCACACGATCAAAATAACGGTCAAAAACCATACCAAAACGTGCAATGCGGTCTGGTGGCAGCCCTGCATCGCGACGGCGTTCTGCCTGGCGTTCTTCTGCGCGTAGCAGAATGGCTGCAAAAATAGGTACCAGTGTCCGGCTGATCGCATAAGATGCCAGCATGGCATATACCACTGCCAGTGCCATTGGCGTGAAGAGAAAGCGGGCTGGCCCCACAAGAAACTCAACGGAGACAAACACGCTTGAAATTGCCAGGGTAGAAACCAGTGTTGGCAGAGCAATTTCTGAAGCACCATCCAGCACAGCCCGTTTAAGCTCTGTTCCCTCATGACGGATACGGTGGATATTTTCAATAGTCACTGTTGCATCATCAACCAGAATACCAACAGCCAGAGCCAGGCCGCCAAGAGTCATCAGGTTCAGGGTCTGCCCGGTCCAGGACAGCACAGCGATAGAAGATAAAATCGCCAGCGGGATAGAGACAGCAACGATAAGTGTTGAGCGCCAGCTCGCAAGAAATGCCAGAATCATAGCCGCAGTCAGAAGGCCTGCAATCACTGCTTCAGACGCCACACCAGTAATAGCAGCCTTAACAAAAAGAGACTGATCAAACAGTTCTTCAATTTTCATACCTGCAGGTGCTGCAGCCCGCGTAACCGGCAGAACTTCATTACGAATGGCATTAACAACATTCAGAGTTGAAGCATTACCGGCTTTCATAATGGACAGCAGAACAGAGCGGCGCCCTTCACGACGCACAATATTTTGCTGTACAGCTGTACCATCCCGCACCTGGGCAACATCGCGTATACGCACAATAGCACCCGTTTTCGGGTCATGCTTTAACGGTACATTATTCAGGCGCGCTGCCACATCAGGCATACCATTCATACGCACGTCATACTGGGTTGAACCGAATTTTACGGTACCACCTGGCAGCGTCAGATTCTGAACATTAATGGCATTAGAGACATCAAGAGGAGTCAGGCCTGCTCCGGCGAGCTTTGTTTCATCAATATCCACCATAACCTGACGAATTTTGCCGCCGTAGGGCGGAGGCAACATAGTGCCAGGAACAGGTGCTAACTGCTGACGAATGCGGTAAATGCCGTAATCATACAAATCACTCTCTGTCAGCTTATCTGAAGACAGAGAAAGCTGAAGAACAGGCACACTCGAGGCGCTGTACTGCATGATAATAGGCGGCTGAATACCTGGCGGCAAAAGCGCACGAATGGAGTTTGTTGCAGATACTGTTTGCGCAACAGCAAGGTCAACATTAACCCCAGGCTGGAAATACAGTTTTTGCAATACAAGACCAGGCGTTGTCTGGCTTTCGATTGTACGCAGGTTATTAACAAAAAAACTTTCAGAAAACTCTGTATAAGTGCTGATACGTTTTTCTGTCTCGGCGGCATCCAGGCCGTCATAGTACCAGACAACGGTTACAACCGGGATATCGATACTGGGAAAGACATCGGTCGGTGTTTTAAAGAGGGCCGTAATACCCAGCAGCAGGATAATAAGCCCTGCGACCAGGAATGTGTAAGGCCGTCGGAGTGAAAAGGCGACGATCCCCATTAACTGTCTCTGTTCTGATGGCTTTGGGGCGCAGACATACACCCCGCTTGTCAGGAGCCCCACAGCACCCGGACAAATCGGCAAGCTTTTCGCCATGAATAAGATACCGCGCCGTGATTACGTCTTACTGCTGCCTGAAAGAGTTTTTCAGCAGAGAAGAGTAGATCAGCACGTAAGGATTGGGAGGATTATGCAACTTTTCTTTTGAAATTCGATAGAGTAATGCGCGCAGATAATTGCACGATTCTGCTTTTCATTTATCTGACTGCTTATAGAGCCATACCTTACATATAAAAAAATGGCTGAAATTCGCTATATATCTCAACCTCCCACACTAAGAAGGCAATAAAAAATGCACAATTCAGCCAGATCCTTGCACAATCCTGCCATATACCCTTAATTCTCCTTTTGCATGGATCAGGCATGACTATAAAGATGAGAGAAGCTCATGGACGAACATCATAAGGATAATTTTATGCAGGATATTCTGTTACGGCTGCGTGATATGATAGACCGTCACTGTGTTGAGCCTCTGACACGGACAGTCGTGCCTGACCTGATTTTATTTCGTGCTGATGCGCCGACCATACCTGCTGATGTCGTATATGAGCCGCGTTTTTGCGTTATTGTGCAGGGTGCCAAACAGGTCGTTCTGTGTGATAAAGTTTTTCATTATGATGCCAGTAAATACCTCGTCACAGCCGTTGACCTGCCTGTAACAGGGCAGATCACACAGGCCTCACCTGATGAGCCTTACCTGTCTTTATGTCTGACACTTAACCCTGCGCATATTGCTGATCTTTTACTTGAAATGCAGGATACCTTCCCCGGTAACGGATCCTCCTGCCCTTCCTGCATGACAGTCAGTGCACTGAGCTGCGAAATACTTGACCCGGTGATGCGGCTTGTCAGGCTCATTGAGCACCCTGAAGACATTCCTATTCTGCGGCCTGCTATCTTACGTGAACTGCTATACCGTTTATTACAGGGCCCACAGGGCTACGTACTACGCCAGATTGCAACAGCGGGCACAAACCTTTCACAACTTAACCGGGCAATCAGCTGGATCCGCAACCACTATACTGAATCGTTTGATATTGCATCAGTTGCTAAAATGGCGGGGATGAGCCCCTCATCGTTTCACAGGCATTTTCGTGCAGCAACGATGATGAGCCCCTTACAATACCGTACAAAACTTCGTCTTCAGGAGGCGCGCAGACTGCTTTTAAGCACTTCAGCTGATGCCGCAGCCACAGGATTTTCAGTAGGCTATGACAGCCCCTCTCAGTTTAGCCGTGAATACCGCCGTATGTTTGGTGTACCACCAGTACAGGACGCACAACGTATACGCTCTGCCAGCGTAACTGCTGAGGGACCATTCTCCATGGCAGGATAAGGCCTGATATACCGCCATATATGAGAAAAATAATAAGGCGGGGCAACAATATTACCCTCTCACAGGAAGAACATATCAGACATCATGGGTGATTAGCTTAACGGCAAACATAATTATAGCTGCCGGCTGAACAGACGGTTATCCACCGCCTGTATTCAGCCCCTGCTTTTCTCTTCTTGTATTTTACCGGCCTAAAATAATTTAAACCACTTCAAAACATTGAATTAATAGCAAACTGCGGCGTGATCTGAATAGATTTATTGTGACCGGCAAAGTAAAAAGAAGACCCGACAATAATCCCCCACCGTGGGTTCCAGTTATACTCCATCGCCGGGGCAATCTGCCAGTCACCTGAAGCCTTACCAATCGTGTGAATATACTGACCATCTGCATTATGCCCGCGCAGTCGGGTACCATTAGCCCAGTCACGCGCCAGGTCCATTGCCACAACCCAGCTCTGATTGATACCATATTCAAGAGAAAACCCGGTCTGACCACTCATTCCTGGTTGTCCCTTACCCCTAAAGCCCATAGCAGTACCGTAACTGGTAACATCCTGCAGCTGTGCTGAGGTCACTGCCCGCCTGAACCAGTTCCACATACGCAGACGCAACTGATGGTGCCCTGGTAAAGTGTAAGTAGACTGCTCTGTCAGAGCAAAACGGAAGACATAAGCACCAGTGCCTATTCCATCCTGAGTGTCGCCGAGCTTTTTATAATCTCCCGCAGGGAAAATCATACCGACAAAGACATTCAGGGCCGGAATATAACGTTTAGGGTCAGGACGTAAAATGCGATAAATAAGATCAAGCGGCATATCACCAGCTTTAGGACCATGAGAGTGCCCGTCATTATGTTTCCAGCCATACTGAACAACCGTATGAAACTGGATACTAAAATCAGGTGTGATTCCATATTTTATAAGTGTGGAGTTAGCAAAACTACGCTGATAAGGATGTTTTTCCGGACCTGAACGGTTATGCGCATCAAAAGCACCAACTGGCTGACTATATGAAAAATAAGGCTCGATATTAAGAATACCCGACGTCGTTGTACCTGAAGGAGAAACCAGAGAACCTGTGTACCACTGGTCAGCATAGGCAGGAGGCTCATAAGCCAAAAAAAACGTACAGCAGCCAGCTATAAATCCCCTCTTTATTGTTTGTCCCACGAACTTTTTTCCTTTTGTATAACCTGCTTAAGATATCTTCTGTTTTTTTTAAATATCTAAGGTTGATACGACATCGTTTTCCACAGCCGGCATGACATGAGCTACCCGTTATTTATGTGTATTTCTGATAGCTACAATAAAGAGATGATATATTTACGGGCGGGAAGAAAATTCTTCCCGCCCGATTTTCATCAGGATTTTTTCTGCTTGAATTCCTGATAATACTCATCAACCATTTTACGAAGAGCACTGCCAATGGCGGCATACTGAAACTCGTTCAGATTTGCCAGAGAAGCGCGGGCCGCTGCGCGGACTGTACCAAATCCTCCGCCTGGCAACAGTACTATCCCTGTTTCATCTGCAATACGGAACAAAATTTCACCTGTGCTTGCACGCTCAAGCATCCATTTTGCAAAATCTTCTCCGTAAAGCGCACGGCAGGTATCTTCAAGATCAATAAGCGTATAATAATCGACAGCATTCGCATCTTCTGACCGGCTGACTCCCAGCTCACGATACATCACAGCTTCGCGACGTCGAATAAGATTTTTAAGAACTTTTTTATATCGTTCTTCATGATCGGTCAGCACAAATAAAGAGAATAGTACCATCTGCACCTGCTGCGGTGTAGAGAGACCAGCAGTATGATTGAGAGCCACCGCTCTGCTGTCAGCAACAAGGCGGTCAATAAACTTAAGAGCTGACGGATCAAGCGTCAGGCTGCTGTAGCGCTTTGCAAGACGGCTTTTTTCTTCAGCGGGCAGATTTGCGAGGTGAACGTCAATCGCGTTATCTTTATGCATACCGATAACGCCCAGTCGCCAGCCGGTTGCACCAAAATATTTCGAGAACGAATAAACAAGAATAGTGTTGCACGGACAAACTGCATAAAGAGAGCGGAAATTATCTGCAAATGTACCATAAACGTCATCTGTTAAAATCATCAGATCCGGACGTTCCTTAACGATGGATGCAATCTTAGCAAGAGAGGCATCATCCATTTTTACAGAAGGCGGGTTACTGGGGTTTACACAAAAGAAAATCTTGACGCCCGGATCACGCAGTTTTTCAAGTTCATGCTCAGGGTACTGCCAGTTCAGAGCCGGGTCAGCCTGTACGCTAACGACTTCAAGCCCATATTCTTCAAGCTGCGGAATTTCAATATAGGGTGAGAAAACCGGCATCCCTATCGCAACTTTATCACCTTTATTAATCAGGCCATTCTGCTTCATCGTATTGAAGACATAGGCCATGGCAGCAGTACCGCCTTCAGTCGCAAAGAACTCTGTCGTGTCAAGCGCAATATCTCCACCCACCATTTCGCGCAAAACATACTGGCCTACAATTTTTTCGCTCAAAGGCAGCATGCGAGGAGGTGTGGGGTAATAACAACCAAGAATACCCTCGACCATTTCCTGAAGGAACTCAGACGCCGACAAGCCCATCTGGTCACGCACATAGCTCACAGCGACAGCAAGGGCATCTGCATCTTCCTGCCCCTGACGCGCCTCAACAAAACGGTCAAATCGCCCTTCTATTCCCTCAACACGCACCATTCCGCCCAGTGCAGGAGATAAATAAGACATAGATAAACGAGATTCAGCCAGAGCAAACTGCCCAAACAGGAAAAAAACTGCCCGGGGTAATGTAGCAAGAAAATTTGGATTTCCCCGCCCTGCATTAAGCATCGCACGGTCTGCCTTTGAAGAGGCGAGGCGAATAAGTTCGTCTTTCAGCTCAAAGGGGCTCAGGCTGGCAAATTTTGAATAATCCGTACTCATCAGAACATACCTTTTAAAAGGAGAAAAAAATCAGGAAAATGCAACAACCAGCGGCCCCAGCAATGTCAGTAAAACATTGGCTACCGCATAAGTAATGGCGAACGGTGTTGTTGGAACAGAATTACCTGCCTTGCTGAGAACCTCACCAAAGGCAGGATTTGCGCTACGTGACCCGGCAAGTGCACCGGCAAAAATAGCTGTGTTATTATAACGCAGCACATAACGCCCAAAAAGCATTGTCAGCACCAGGGGTATCAGTGTTACGATAACGCCGAGCAGGAATAACGTAATCCCCTGCTGCATAATTGTCGTTACCGCCTGCTGGCCGGTTTGCAGCCCTGTTACCGCCACAAACCCGGCAAGACCTAAATCAACCAGCAACGCTGAAGCCCCTGAAGGCATATTACCAGAAGAAGGGTGTCGTCCCTGATACCAGCCAAACAACAGGCCAGAAAGCAGTGCACCACCACCGCTGCCCAGTGTAAGCGGGACTGAACCCAGATGCACAACAGCGAGACCTATTAAAAGGCCAACAGCCACGCCTAAAGAATGAAAGACCAGATCAGTTTTAATACTGGGCACCAAAATCTGGCCAAGCTGTGATGCAACACGCTGTACGTCTGCTGATGCACCGAGAAGGGTGACGACATCGCCGTCATGAACCTCAGTATCCGGGGTCAAAGCAAGTTTTACACCAGCCCGCGACAAAGAGACCAGATACACGCCATGCCGCGTTACGGCAGAGAGCAACTGCACACACTGTTTAATAGTTTTACCGGAAAAGTCTTTTCTTGAAAGACAGATATCACGACGCAACAGAACGAAATCAAGGCCAGCCACTTCACCAGCTTCCTGACCAATCTGCGCTCCTGCTGCAATAATATCAGCACGACGACCAACAAGAAGCACATTATCACCAGGCTGCAGAGAAGCATCAGAGCCTGTTGCCAGCATCTTACCGTTACGCACAATTTTTTCGAGCGTTATACCCGGACTAAGCGCCTCAATAGCTGCAACTGTCAGATCTGACTTTGTTATCTGATAAGCCCGCCCGATCAGATCGGGAAAAGATTCAACTTCACCCTCCCCGGCAATATGCACGCCGGCTGCCTGTTGTGATTCTGCGCGCAGCGCATCGTCTCTTATGCTTCGCTTCATAAGCCACGGAAGCACATTAACACACATAATAATGGGGCCAATTGACCCAAAAATATATGTTACAGCATAACCAACAGCGACATTACCCTGAAGCTGCTGAACCTGTACCAGAGGCAAACCAAGTTTTTCGAGTGATGAACCGGCAGTACCGATAATAGCTGACTGTGTAAGGCCACCAGCCGCAAGCCCTGCCGCCAGACCTTTATCAAGATGAAAGATACGGGCGATCACTACAACAGTGACAAGGCCCGTTACGGCCAGCACACCAGCCATTAAAATTTCACGCATGGTCTGACGACCAAGCGAACGAAAAAACTGTGGTCCGCTCTGATAACCTACAGCGTAAATAAACAAAGCGAACAAAACAGTTTTTATACCGGAATCTATATGAACGCCGACCTGACTGATCAGTACAGCGGCCAGTAAAGTGCCAGCTACCCCGCCAAGCTGGAAAGAACCAAAACGGAAACGACCGATCCAGCATCCAGCCAGTAGTGCAAGGAATAATGCTATTTCAGGACACGCCTGAAACAGGTCAGAAACAGCCAAGATAACTGAATGCACCGGATATTCCTTAATCTGCTTAATTTTGTTTGATATTATCTTACATCATGAACTATTATTTTAATAATTCAAATCTAAAAAATATAAAATAAATTTTATAAATAAAATTGATAATAAATTTTTGTTTTATAATCAAAACAAAATTGTAAAAATAATTTTTATATTTTTATGCAAGCAAATAAGTATTTTTGTTTTAAGAAAAACATAAAAATAAAAAGCTAACCGGTTGGCTTTCTGATTAAACAGATTTACTCATAAAATCATTCAGCCGTTCTGATATTCGGAAGATATCAGAACGGCTTTTTAAAAATTATCGTCCGGCCATTTCTTTAATCCAGGCGGGATAACGTTCACCTGCCACTACAATATCAGCAAGAGCTGCATCAATACGCGCAAGCTCTTTACTACTCAGAATTACACCTGCTCCACCCAGATTTTCTTCAAGCCGGGCGATCTTTGTCGTTCCAGGAATAGGAACAATCCATGGTTTCTGCGCCAGAAGCCATGCCAGTGCAATCTGCGCCGGAGTAACCTGATTAGCCGCTGCAATATCCTCAACCAGAGTAAGCAGCCCCTGGTTTGCGGCAAGAGATTCAGGAGAAAACCTTGGCACTACATGACGAAAATCATCCTCGCCAAATGTGGTCTGAGTATCAATTTTTCCGGTCAAGAACCCTTTTCCCAAAGGACTGAAGGGTACAAAACCAATTCCCAGCTCTTCAAGCGCAGGAAGAATTTCTTTTTCAGGTTCACGCCACCATAAAGAATATTCACTCTGTAAAGCTGTGACCGGAAGAACAGAATGTGCTTTACGAATAGACTGCACACTGGCTTCTGAAAGGCCGAAATGCCTTACTTTCCCTTCCGCTATCAGATCCTTTACTGTACCCGCAACATCCTCCATGGGTACGTTCGGATCAACACGATGCTGATAAAATAAATCAATGACATCTGTACGCAGTCGTTTGAGTGACTCTTCAGCGACCTGACGGATCCGCTCCGGGCGGCTGTCCAGTCCCTGCTTTGAATCCCCGTTACGAAAGCCAAACTTCGTGGCAATCACCACATCTTTGCGTACAGGTTCCAGAGCTTCACCAACGAGTTCCTCATTCGTAAACGGGCCATAAACCTCTGCTGTATCGAAAAAGGTAACGCCTTTTTCAAATGCGTTACGAATAAGATTAATCGCACTTTTATGCTCGGTTGCCGGACCATACCCAAAGCTCAGCCCCATACAACCCAGACCAATAGCTGAAACTTCCAGACCATTTTTTCCAAGAATACGTTTTTTCATAATTCATTTCCTGTCAGTGAAATTAATAAAGTTCTTTTCTGTCTATGAATTTTTAACGATGATACTGCTCATCACTGACATGCTCCATCCAGTCAGAGGACCTGCCATCCTTTGTTTCTGTAATGGCAATATGTGTCATCGCGCATTCTGGTGATGCACCATGCCAGTGTTTTTCGTCAGGTTCGAACCAGACAATATCACCAGGATATACCTCTTCAACCGGACTACCTTCACGCTGAACCCACCCGGAACCAGCTGTTATAAGAAGAGTCTGCCCAAGCGGGTGTGTATGCCAGGCTGTACGGGCACCAGGTTCAAAAGTGACGGTGGCACAGGCGAGAGCACCACTCCCCGCGAAGGGTGCATCCACGCGTACTGTTCCGGTAAACCATTCTGCCGTGCCTTTAACAGATGGTCTGAAACCAGGACGTCTGATATCCATGAGTTCTTTCCTTGCGAATTGAGCTGCAGAAAAGCAGCTCCTGCTATACAGGAAAAATTATTGAACCATGACGCTATTGCTATGATTAGATGCTATAATACGCTTGATCTTATATCAGAGGTTAATAAATGCGTCGCAGCGAACTGGTCGATCTTAATGCGTTCATGGTAGTTGCAGAGGAGCAGAGCTTTACGCGTGCCGCGGCACGACTGGGAACGTCACAATCCACACTAAGTCACACAATACGGCGCCTGGAAGCAAGCCTTAACGTAAGACTTCTGACCCGAACAACCCGGCGCGTGTCTCCTACACAGGCAGGTGAACGCCTGCTGAGTACACTCGTTCCTGCACTCGATACAATTGCTGATGAAATTGCCTCTATCAGCGAATTATCAGATAAACCGGCCGGCACTGTGCGGATTACAACATCAGAACATGCCGCCACTACCCTGCTATGGCCAGCACTCAAAAAATTACTGCCGCAATATCCTGATCTTCACGTTGAACTGGCAATAGAGACCGGCCTGACAGATATTGTCGCTGAACGTTTTGATGCCGGTGTGAGACTGGAAGAAACAGTTGCCCGTGATATGATTGCGGTACCCATTGGTCCGCCACTCCGTATGGTCGTTGCAGGGGCTCCTTCATATTTTAAATCGCACCCGGCACCTGTTACACCGCACGATCTGTCACAACACAGCTGTATCAATTTCCGCCTTCCAACGGCAGGGGGCATTTATGCGTGGGAGCTGGAAAAAGGCCATCGTGCGCTACGTGTTCGTGTAGACGGGCAACTCACCTTCAACTCACCACAAATGATCCTTCAGGCAGCTGTTGATGGCTTTGGACTGGCATACCTGATGGAAGATCAGATCGCAGCCTGCCTTGAAGACCAGCGCCTGGTCTGTGTACTGGAGGACTGGTGCCCACCATTTCCGGGCTATCGCCTGTATTACCCTAACCGGCGACAATCTTCTGCAGCTTTTCGTTTAGTCGTTGACGCATTACGCTACCGCGAAAAATAACTGACTATCCTGCAACATAGTCACGATACGCCATCAGGATACTCTCCTGCTGCTTCAATAAGAAATCGTCATCATTACCAAAATACCTTTCAGTAATGATGCACAATTCAGAGCAAATAAAGAGAATATTCAGTATAGCTGAGCCGTAGGGCGAAACAGAATCTCATTAATATCAACATCATCTGGCTGGCTCATGGCAAATACGACCGCCCGTGCAAAGGAATCTGCCGGAATGGCATATTTATCGTAGAATTCCTGAATGGTTTTTGCCGTATCTGCATCAGTCACGCTTTCCGGCAACTCTGACTGAACAGCACCGGGAGAAATAACTGTTGAACGAATATTATAAGGTTTAACTTCCTGGCGCAAACCTTCAGAAATAACCCTGACTGCTGTCTTGGTGGCAGAATAAACGGCGCCTCCCGGGCCAACTTTATGACCTGCAACCGATGAAACATTTATAATCTGCCCGCTCTTCTGTGCCTTCATATAGGGCAGCACAGCAGCAATGCCGTAAAGTGTGCCTTTAAGGTTAACGTCAATCATCCGGTTCCAGTCCTCGATGCGACATTTTTCCAGAGGAGAATGAGGCATAAGACCGGCATTATTAATGATCACATCAATACGGCCATGCAGTTTTATCGCGCGATCAACCAGCGCCTGAACCTGCTCGGGCTGTGTTACATCTGTCTTCACGGCTGCTCCTGCACCCAGAGAAAGTGTGTTAACCAGAGCCTCAAGCTTATCCAGACGGCGGGCACCAATAACAATTTTGGCACCGTCAGCCGCAAGCCGTCGCACAGCAGCCTCGCCAAGGCCACTACTGGCGCCGGTAATAACGACAACTTTGCCTTCAATATTCTGCGCCATAATATTAATCCTCTTTTGCGTTAAAAACGCTGCATGCAACAATCAGGGCAAAAAAGGCTGCTGACTGTAAGCATACAACACTCACGTGGCGTGAGACCTGAACAACCACGCCCAGAGTATAGAATAAATAATTATAATAATTATCGTATTTGTTTTGCATGAAGCCATATTCAGGATTCATAAATAACAGGTATCTATGCCAGCTTCATTTTTATATTAATTTCATTGAAAACGTAGAATAATCAACAACAATGTAATTTTTTTCTGATTATTTTACCTGATTTTGTCACAGGAAGACTGCTGATAAACCGTACATCTTTAAGGCCGACCCACGGCCCAAGCATATCGTGAACTTTTCTGACAATCTGATCTGAAGAGAGCTCATGTTCTGCTTCAGTTTTTGTTACGACATAGGCAACAGGCCTTTGCCCTCTCAAAGGGTCAGAAGTAGCAATTACCGCACAGTTATAAACAGCAGGATGAGAGGAAATGATTTTTTCGATCTGCACCCCTGAAATACGGCGACCTGCTACCTTAATCACATCATCAGAACGCCCGAACATACGAACAGTAAGATCTTCCTCAATACTCCCTTCATCAAAAGTACGGTAATATTTTAGGGTATTATCAAAATATAATGCAGGAACAGTGACAGCCTCATCTTTCCACAAACCAGCAAGGCAACCAGGAGGCAAAGGCAGTTTTAAAAGAATTTCACCACTCTCCCCTCCTGATGCAGGGGGTTGAATAACAGGGAGAAAACCTGGCGCAGGTCGTCCGATTTCATTCCCCTCACTCTCGGAGTTATAATCAGGCAGGCCTGAAAAATGAGCTGTGATACTCCACCCGGTTTCAGTTTGCCACCAGTGATTAAGCACCGGTTTGTGAAAGAACGAGCGTGCCCAGTCGAGCAATGCCGGGTCTGCATACTCTCCGGCAATAAAAATCTGTTCAAGAGCAGGCAGCTTCACATCAGAATGATAACGGCTTTCATGTCGTATAAGCCGCATCTGTGTCGGTGTCATAAACAGACATTTTACAGTGTGCCTGCGACAAAGAGCCATTACAGAAGCAGTCGCTGTGCATCCTTCTGCCAGCACACTTGTACAACCACTGATGAGTGGCGCGTAAACACCATAAGAATGGCCCACGACCCAGCCAAGGTCAGATGTCGTAAAAAAAGTATCACCGGGCTTACAGTCGTAAATCAGCTCCATAGACAAAGCGAGAGCAACAGCATGGCCGCCATTATCGCGCACAATGCCTTTTGCCCGGCCCGTTGTGCCAGAAGTATGCAGAATATAAAGAGGATCTTCCGCATGGAGTAAAACCGGCTCTGCCGGCTCTGCCTCTTCAAGCACATGAAAATTATAATCCCGCCCTGGCTGTAATGCTGCCGGGCAGGCATCACGCTGTACAATAACGCAGGCTGATGGCTTATAAGTAGCCAGGGAGAGTGCCTCGCTGAGAACAGGAACAGACGGCATAACAGTACGCCCCTGAAAGCTACAGCTGGCAGCAATAACGACTTTCGGGGTTACATCATCAATACGCTGTGCCAGCTCAGGGCCTGCATAACCAGCAAAAACCACAACATGCACAGCACCCAGCCTGGCACAGGCCAGCATAGCAACAACTGTTTCGACCATCGTTGGCATGGTGATCAGCACTCTGTCACCACGCCCCACCCCCAGAGCACGCAAACCACCGGCAAACCCGGCTACTCTTGTTTTCAGCTCCTGATAAGTAACAACCTGATGCTCTTTAGTTGCGCATGAGTGCCAGACCAGCGCCGGCTGTGCTCCGCGACCACCCTCAACATGGCGGTCAACCGCGTTATAGCAGGTATTCAGCGTCGCGCCGGGAAACCAGTCATGCCACCCGTCTTCGCGCACACGGCATGCAACCGAGGGAGCCTGCTTCCATGTGATGCGCCGCGCAGCATTCAGCCAGAATATCTCAGGAGCAGAGACAGCCGCATCATACATCGCGTCATATGTTGTCCATGGAAGCATAGCGATGATCCTTCTCAGGCTACAGAAACGTCTTTGCCGGTGATCTGGCCTGCCAGCCATGCAGCATCACGTGATACACCTGAGAACCGCCCTGACCCCCATGTGTGCAGCCATGGCAGCCCGAGGAAATAAAAACCTGGTGCATCCGTCACACCCCGGCGCCACACAGGCTTATTCGCACCATTAAAGACGGGTACATCAATCCAGCGATAATTTGGGCGGAACCCAATACACCAGATGATTGACGTGATCCCCGCTGCCATCAGGTCAAGGGGGGCATTCCTGCCATCAGGCAGCCATACAGGCTCATAAGGTGCTTCAACCGGTGCTTCTATGCCTTCGCGGGCAATATAGGCATCTATAGATTTTTTGATATCAGCATTGGTCTTATCTGCATCATCGAGATTTTCTTTCAGATCAGGCAGAAAATATGCAACATCATCGCGAATTGTCTCAAGTGTGCCATGCAGACCAACACCCTCTTTCGCAAAAAGACGCAGGTCAAGATCGTGCCCGCCATTGCGGCCGGTCACATAATGATTTGTCTTGTCACGCGCGCCATCGCGCAAGGGATGATTATCAACCGTCAGATCGTAAAACTGCATATCGGCCAGCCAGTCCACCACATCGCGGCCACGATAAAAGCGTGAAACACGCGGGGCTGACCCAACGCAGAGATGTACTTTGCGGTTTTCAAGGAAAAGATCCTCAACAATCTGTGCACCAGACTGCCCGCTCCCCACAACCAGCACAGCGCCCTCAGGCAGCTGTGAAGCATTGCGATAATCCTGTGAATGCAACTGAAAGACTGATGAATCAATAGCACTGGCATATCCGGGCACAACTGCATCATGATACGCACCTGAGGCAATCACAACATGCTCTGCATGCCATACCTCACCATTAGCAATAACCCGGTAACCACCCTTTTCATGACGGGTAACGGATGAAACTGCCGTATGTTCACGCAAAGGCGGGTTAAATGAATTAACAAATCCTTTTACATACTCTATAATTTCTTCTTTCACCATAAAACCATGCGGATCTTTTCCCTTATAGGGGTGCCCGGGCAATTCACACTGCCAGTTTGGTGTTACCAGACAAAAATTATCCCACCGTTCATCATCCCATGAATGACAGGCTGTTTTCGCTTCAAAAATAATATGCTCAACATTTTCACGACAGAGATACCAGCTCATAGACAGGCCAGCCTGACCACCACCGACAATAATAACAGGAATATTTTTTTCATTCTGTGTCATGGTATTTTTCCATCTCAGAAACTGAAAGACAGGACGCTCACCTGTGCGTCGGGTCGGTTAAGAAAAGGCACGCAGGTCTGACGAATAACCTGAAGCTGGCCAAGGGCACGGCTGCATGGAAAGCCATAACGTGCACGTACACGCTCACTCGCTTCGCCGAGTGCTGTTTCTGCCTTTTCAAGAAAAATGCGGACCGGGTATTCCTGACCAGGCGTAAAATGATCCTGAATAACCAGGGAGGGAGAATAACAGTTTGCCTCCTTCCCGTCGGGCCATCGCACACGAAAAATCATTTCGGGCATGCTTACAAAACTCCTGAAGCATGGACACCGGCACGCGATAATGCGGCCAGGCGCCCGTATGCTAAAAAATGCCGCCTGGCGACATGATGCCAGGCGAAACGACAGGCTGTTGCGGGGCCACTCACCTTAAAGCGCTCCTGAGCAACAGCGCTCAGGGCTGCACGCAATGCATGAACCAGTGTTGCCAGGTGCCGGGGATCACACCAGAACACCTCATCGCCCTCAAAGTGCTCGGTAAAAGGCCTTAAGGCTGGTACAATCACCGGAGTGCCGCAGGCCATGGCCTCAAGCGGGCACAAACCAAACCCCTCCGTTTGTGACGGATAAGCCAGAACAGAAGCCTGCCTGTACAATGCAGGCATATCGTCATCTGCAATGGTTCCTGTCACAGTAACTGCTTTTTCCAGGCCTGCGCTCTGAACTCTCTCGTCAAAAAGGCGACGATAATCTGTGTGATTCAGCAAAGACGCGCCCCCTGCAATCACCAGGTGCAGGTCAGGCTTATCCTGTCGTATCGCTTCAAAAGCCTCCAGCAGAAGAAGCGTGTTTTTACGCCGCTCAACACCACCAACAGAGAGAATAAACGGCGTATGTTCAGGCAGCCCGTAACGGCTGCGCAACTGATAGTCCTCCGGCTTTATTTGCGCAGAGAAATGTGTCAGATCCACTCCATTGCCCACAACCGGGGCATGCCGGCCATAATCTGTCAGCAAAGTGTCCTGCCAGAGCTGACTGACCGTAAACAGTTCATCAGCGGCAGCTAACCCTCTGACCTGACGTGCAGCCACACCTGGATCAGAGAAATTATCCAGATGATGCACCGTGCGGGCAAAACCTGCTATCTGCCCCTCAGCAACCAGATCAGCCAGAGCATTCGCACTCAGCGGGTCCTGCGCATGCAGCACATCGTACTGTGCATTGTGACGCAGAGCTGCTGATATCTCGCCAATACGACGCTCCACCAGTGATGGTAAGTGCTGCTCTGCCACAGCGGGAATATAGCGGGTAGCGCACCGGGGTTTACGAAAAAAACCTGCCCCCGTCACATCTGGCGCAATAAGGGTTGCCTCATACCCCGCATCGCACAATGCTTCTGCCAGGGCCATACCGTGCACAACACCACCGCGCGGGTTTGTTGAGTGCGTCAGAATACCAACTGAAAGGCTCATGGTGCGCACCCCATGAGAGTTTTTTGCCCAAGGTCCCAGAAAGTTTCTTTCTCATCACCCCATGTCACCTCAAGGCGACGGGTATCGTTACAGACACCAATGACAGCAGCATCGATGTCACGTCTGTGAAAACGATCCATAATCGTCTTTGCATTTTCAGCTGATGCGGTGAGCAGATACCCGTAACTGGGGAATGCTGACAGCCACCGTAGCATTGGTGCATCATCCGGGCGGGGAATATGATCAAGAGTAATGCTCATGCCGATACCTGAACATTCCGCCAGCATCAGAGCTGTGCCCAGCAGTCCCGCCATGCTGATATCTTTTGCCGCTTTGCTCAGACCATCCTCTGCAATAGAGGGGAGAAGTTCGAGATCTCCTCTCAGGCGGGCGTCATCATCTGTACCACATAGTGCTGAACTTGCATCCCAAAATGGATGAGGGTCATGCCAGCGACCACGCAGGTCTATGGCTGCGATCAGAACCTCACCCGGGCTGGCATCAAAACTTGTCAGTAAACGACGCGCACGCCCAAGAATAGCAACAGAGAGCGAATTATGCGTGCTGCGCATACTGGTGTGCCCGCCGGCAACCGGTACATGATACGTGCGTGCGCCATCACGCAGGCCGGTCATAATTGTCGCTGCCGTTTCTGACGTCTCGCTCCACAGCGCATCAACTACAGCGACCGGGCGCCCGCCCATTGCGGTAATGTCGCTGACATTAACCATCACCCCGCAATAACCGGCAAACCACGGCATGGCCCGTACAAAACTATCCTGAAACCCTTCACTTGCCAGGAGCAGATAACCCTCTCCGTCAGGAATGGCGGCACAATCATCACCAGGTCTGAACCCTGTTTCACTGGCCTGGGGAAGAATAGCTGTGACAGCGGCAATATCCTGCTTGGCAGCAAGAGCGCTGCCGGTGCGTAATGTATGGAGCAGCGAAGCCAGTGCGCCTGTCATTATGCCACCTGCCGGTTACGGGGCTGAGGACGAAGCAGCCAGGTCTGGTCAAGCCCGTGTGGCGGATAGCGCGTCAGGTCAGCCTGCATATCATGATGTGGCAGGCCGTGCAGTGTCACTTCCCCCAGGCTTTTCCAGTAAAGCCGGCGAAAAAACAGCACATTCTGCTCCTGTACCTGGGCGAGAAAACGCGTCGCCCCCAGACTGTGCGCGGTACTGACAGCCATGCGGATCAGCTCTGCGCCAATACGCCCCAGCTTACGGTGTTCAGCCTGCACAGCCAGGCGAGAGCCACGCCATACGCCGGTCTCAGCCTCATGAATACGCACAGCACCCACAACACGATCTGGCATGCCTGCTACACAACAGGCGGCAATAACAGGAAGTGCAACATCATCAATCTCATCCCGGTCATCACCTGAGAAAATATGCTGCTCCGTGCAGAAGACTTCTCTGCGAAGTGCGTAAAAACCGGCTTTTTCCCACGGTGTACGGGCAAGTCGCACAACATATTCAACAGGAATAAACGGGCGATTTTCTACATCTTCCGTCATCATCATGGCTCATAAGCTGAGAGAGAGGAGCAGGCACCACAACGGCCACACCCGGCACGAATGTCAGTCGATTTCATATTTGCTTCACGCAACATACGACCCAATGGTGCCAGCACTGACTTCATGAAGTCGGCTGAAGGAGGAGCGTGATTTTCAAGCGGTGTGCCAGATATAGGCACAAACGGCACCACAAAGGGGTAAACCCCAAGTGCAATCAGACGTTCAGCCAGAGCAAGAATGTCTTCTGCACTGTCACCCAGTCCTGCCAGAAGGTAGGTATTAACCTGCCCGCGCCCGAATACAGGCACAGCGCTGGCAAAGGCCTCCATATACCGTTCGACACTGACAGTCGCTTTACCTGGCATAATCTTTTCGCGCACCACCTGGGTCGCGGCCTCAAGGTGCATGCCTAAACTATCTGCCCCGGCATCACGAAGGCGACCGAACCAGTCATGATCGCGCGGCGGCTCACACTGCACCTGTAACGGCAGGTCAACCGCAGCCCGAATAGCACGCGCTGACTCCGCCAGCACAGCCGCACCCCGGTCAATGACGTTCGGCGTGCCTGTTGTCAGCACCATGTCGCGCACACCATCAAGCTCAACCGCAGCCTTAGCAACCTCGGCTAACTGAGCGGGTGTTTTATACGCAATTGTACGGTCTGCTTCGAGCGACTGCCCAATGGCACAAAACTGGCAGGAGGTACGGCGGTCTGCATAGCGAATACAGGTCTGATGCACCGTTGTTGCCAGTGTATCACGCCCATGCAGCAGAGCGATTTTCCAGTAAGGGATACCGTCAGCTGTGCTTAGCCCGTAAAAACGTGGCGCTGACGGAAAGTGAATAATACCAAGTGTCTGACCATCGCGCTGCAACACGCTGCTGCCGCTCTGATCTGGCAGACTGGCCTGAAATGGCGAACGCTGAGCCCCTGCCGTAAACACCGGCACCATAATGGTCTGCCCGGCAATCGTGATTGTTTTATGATCTGACGGCCCGGCACCGCCTTTACGCGAGATACCACCGGTTTGTTCACCAATCTGCAGCCCCATAGACTGCAGATCTGTAATAAGCTTACGGCCTGATAATGTGCCAAGTGTCGGGACAGTCATAATACGTCCCCTTCTTTGTCACGGGGTGCCTCTTCACCCACATAATGCACCGTACTGGCCGGACGACGGTCATGCAGCAGACTAAGCAGCTCAGGACGGGCATAATGCCCCACTGAATCCATCATACGTTTACGTTTAGTAATCAGAGCAAAATCGAGATCTGCAATGACCATGCCCTCACCTTCGGTCAGAGGCGGAGCCAGATGCCGGCCCTCGGGGGATATGATGGCCGTAAAACAACCACCACGCAGAGGCCCTTCAAGAGAAGGATCGCGGGCGACATCCTTAATCTGCTCTTCAGTCAGCCAGCCTGTCGCATTGACAACGAAGCAGCCTGATTCAAGCGCATGATGGCGAATGGTGACTTCCATCTGATCTGCAAAAATCTGCCCGACCAGCGAACCCGGAAACTGTGCGCAGTGAATTTCTTCATGCTGGGTCATCAGCGCATAGCGTGCGAGAGGATTATAATGCTCCCAGCAGGCCAGTGCACCTATACGACCAGCTGCACTGTCAACGACTTTAAGCCCTGCACCATCACCCTGCCCCCAGACCATACGCTCATGGTAAGTCGGGGTTATTTTGCGGCGCCTGAGCAGAATCTCGCCCGTCGCATCGAAAATAATCTGTGTGTTGTAGAGCGTGCCGACATCGCGCTCGTTTACACCCAGCACAACAACCATACCGGTATCACGTGCAGCCTCAGCCACCATGTCTGTTACCGGACCAGGAATAACAACAGCGCGCTCATAAAGCTCAAGATGTTCGCCACCAAAGCGAAATGCGGGCTGAATAAAAGAAAAATAAGGGTAATACGGCACAAAGGTTTCAGGAAAGACCGCCAGCTTCACGCCTTTTGAGGCGGCATCGCGGATGGCCTTGCAGACTTTCCGGGCAGTACCCAGACCATCGTCACCAAAGACGGGGCTGATCTGAATGGCTGCGGCGCGAACAATACGTGACATGATGGCGATTCCCCCTTCGGCCGTCAGAGAGTCCAGCTGTTCAGAATAAACGCATTATCGCGGCGCGCGATGAGGGTCAGGTCGAGTACATCCTGAGGGTTAATGGGTGTAATACCCGGAATCAGATTATGCTCGCCATATCCATACAGTGCCTGAAGAGCGAAGCGGCAGGCGTAAACTTTTCCGCCTTCTTCAAGAATTTTCACGATCTGCTTATTGCAGTTCATATGACCTGGAAAAGCTTCATCACCAAGGCGGGGGAAACCACGCTGAACACCCAGGGTCACGCCCGGGCCATAGAGCAGAACTGATGTCTCGAAACCTTTGCGGATAAGACGTGTTGCCTGCAAAAGGTTTACAAACCCGACTGAACCTTCGTTGGCAACAGTATGAAATGTGATAAGCGCTTTTTCGCCTGGTTTTGCTTTAACGTCTTCAAAAACTTTATTTTCATAATTGACGAAGCAGTCACCATCTTTATGGGGTGCGTGTTCGATTGCTGGCATAGTATGTCTCCCATGTACTGCGGCCTCCGGCGGCAAGCCGGACCTGACCGTGTTGCCGAAGCAAACGTGACACGGGATAAGGGAAAGACAAAATATTGTATGCTTTCATAAAGCATTACAAACAAATCAAAATAAAAATTAAACGACAATACTATGCAATCAAAAGCATACAATATTTTATGAAAAATCGTACAATCATATCATATTAAGGTAACGTATTGTTTTAAAAGGGATTTTTACTCACTAATTCGTGATCGATGCCCGTTCTTGTTTTTCACTTTCTCTCTGAGTGATGCCCCTCAGACAAGGAGTCTTCCTGATGCCTGCGCAGAGGAAGCCGGTCATACAATATCCGTAAAACCAGGTGAGCGCTTATGATGGAGAACAGACATCACCCCGTTTAAAGATTCCTCAAGGCTGGCCGCATCAGGTGCACTTCCCAGAGCAATGCGGGCCCGCTGTGGCGGCTCACCACTAATGGTAAAAACAGTGCTTGGCACCAGTGCCAGCCCACGCCTGCGCGCATAGGCTACAAAATCTGCACTTCCCCACCATTCTGGTAGTTTTAACCATACATGCGGGCCACAGGGGTTTGCACAATGGTCAGGCCCCAGCACTTTACGTGCAACAGACTGACGCAAACGAAGCTCTTTTTTTATAGCCTGAAGCAAAGTTTCAGCCTGGCCGGTCTGCATCCATCTTGCAGTCATTGCACTCAGCAGACCTGCATTCGTGAGTGCAATGGCCCGAATAGCAGCTGTGACCCGGCGGGTCATATCAGAGTTAGGCAGGGCCACATAAGCAGTACGCAAACCAGGACTGAGAGTCTTTGCAAGTGTAGCAATATAGCTCACCCGGTTATGGTCTAATACCGCCAGCGCTGGCAGCGGTTCATCCAGCAACAGACTGTAAGGATCATCTTCAACAATATGCAGATGGTGTCTCTGTGCCACAGCCAGAATATCTTTACGGCGCTGCAAAGACATTGTTGCTGTCGTAGGATTATTGATGGTTGGGATGCAGTATAAAAGACGCGGATGATACTGCGCACAGACATGATCAAGCTGATCTGGCATCATGCCTTCAATATCACTGTCAACGCCTGCAAGAATAAGCCCAAACTGTGCAGCTACTGTACGAACGCCCGGATAAGCAATGCGATCTGTAACAATAACGTCACCAGGCTGGGTAAGGCTGCTGACAATCGCAGCCAGAGCGCTTTGTGCCCCCGGAGCGACCAGAATATCATCCGTACGGCGCGCCCCAAGAACCGGCGCGATCCATTTCGCGCCAAGCTGACGCTCTTCAAGTGTGCCACCGGTCACACGATAAGACATAAGGCTGCTGAGATCCTGCTGTTTCAGGATCGCAGCAATATCATTTTGTATAATACGCTGGAGCGAGGGGTCCTGCGGGATAGGTGGCAGGTTCATTGTGAGGTCAACAACGGCAGGCCCTGTATGTCGCCAGTGGCTCTCACCCGCTCCTAAACGCACAAAAGTGCCGCGGCCCACTGTTGCATCAATCAGGCCACGACGACGCGCTTCAGTGAAGGCTCGTGTCACTGTCGTAAGATTAGTGCCGAGATACTCTGCGATCGTTCTCTGCGGAGGCAGCTTATCCCCCTCCTGCAAATCTCCTTTCCGTATAGAAAAGGCCAGTGCATCGGCCAGTGTCAGGTAAATAGCGTTCGGGCTCTGGTCAATCTGCTGTTTCCAGTTAGCCAGATAATCATAAACAGGCATAAATAGTACGTTCCTGACATCTGCCACAGCATATAGGGCATAACTCCACAGAGTGCTTACAACGGGCAGACAGGGTTGTCATGCGAATTGGCATGAAAAAGCTGCTCCCGCCCCTTCCTCAAAAAGCAGTGCCGGAAATTTGAAATGACAAAAGCCCCATCATCAGTCAGATAAGCAAAGCCCAGTGAAGTGAGGCTGGCTGTGCAGGCTGGTCTGACAGGCATGTGGGTTGCTTTTTAAGCGGTGAACGCTGAATTAAAAGGACTGTTTTGCTGGAATACAGTGTCTTGTCTGTCGAAGGTAGCTGACGTAACTGAAATCGGTCTGACCGTTGCCAGCTCAGCCACCACCGGTTTGCAGGACTGTGTTTCAGGTCCACACACATCAATGACGTTGGAATTGCCATGAACGCCTACTCAGATTACCTGGCCGAAATTAAGGACAGAAAAAATCAAGGACTTGCTCCCAAGCCAATCGACGACGGTGGGCTGGTTCGTGACATTATTGCGTTAATTGAGGACGCCGGTAACGAGCACCGTGCTGATGCCCTTAAATTCTTTATTTACAACACACTGCCAGGCACAACCAGCGCCGCTGGTGTGAAAGCAGAATTCCTTAAAAAAATTGTTCTGGGCGAAACAGTTGTCCCGGAAATTACACCAGCTTTTGCTCTTGAGCTGCTTTCACACATGAAAGGCGGCCCGTCAGTTAAAGTTCTGCTCGACATCGCGCTTGGTGATAAGGGTGAAATTTCTGCCCAGGCCGGCGAAGTGCTGAAAACCCAGGTATTCCTCTACGACGCTGACATGTTCCGTCTGCGTGACGCCTATAAAGCTGGCAATGCCGTCGCAAAAGACGTGCTCGAAAGCTATGCCAGGGCTGAATTCTTTACCAAACTTCCTGCCGTAGAAGACGAAATTAAAGTTGTGACGTTTATCGCTGCTGAAGGCGATATCTCAACTGACCTTCTGTCTCCGGGTAACCAGGCACACTCCCGCTCAGACCGTGAGCTGCATGGTCAGTGCATGATCTCACCTGAGGCGCAGAAAGAAATCGTTGCGCTGCAAAAGAAACACCCTGATGCCCGGGTGATGATGATTGCCGAAAAAGGTACAATGGGCGTTGGCTCATCCCGTATGTCAGGCGTGAACAACGTTGCGCTCTGGACCGGCAAACAGGCCAGCCCTTATGTTCCCTTTGTTAACTTTGCTCCTATCGTCGCGGGCACTAACGGTATCTCACCGATTTTTGCAACCACAGTGGATGTGACCGGCGGTATCGGTATTAACCTGAAAAACTGGGTTAAAAAAACCGACGCAGACAACAAGCCTGTGCTGGACAAAGACGGCAACCCGGTTCTTGAACAAAAATTCTCAGTTGCGACCGGCACTGTTCTGACTATTGATGTAAAAAACAAGCAGCTTCGTGACGAAAACGGTAAAGAGCTGGTTGATATTGCCTCTTCATTTACGCCTCAGAAACTGGAGTTCATGAAAGCCGGCAGCTCTTATGCTATCGTTTTCGGCAAAAAGCTCCAGACGTTTGCCGCTGAGACTCTTGGCGAAAAAGCGCCCAAGGTTTTTGCTCCCAACAAAGAAATCACAGTTGATGGCCAGGGTCTGACTGCTGTTGAAAAAATCTTCAACCGCAACGCTGTTGGCGTCACACCGGGTAAAGTCCTGCATGCAGGTTCAGACGTCCGTGTAAAAGTAAATATCGTCGGGTCTCAGGACACGACCGGTCTGATGACTGCACAGGAACTTGAGGCAATGGCAGCGACTGTCATTTCTCCTCTCGTAGACGGTGCCTATCAGTCTGGCTGTCATACGGCTTCAGTTTGGGACAAAAAAGCACAGGCAAACATTCCGAAACTCATGAAATTCATGAATAATTTCGGTCTGATCACTGCACGCGACCCAAAAGGCGTCTATCATCCGATGACAGACGTTATTCATAAAGTTCTGAACGACATCACGATTGATGATGCCGCGATCATCATCGGTGGTGACAGCCACACCCGTATGTCTAAAGGCGTTGCTTTTGGCGCTGACTCAGGCACCGTAGCCCTTGCACTGGCCACGGGTGAGGCAACAATGCCCATCCCTCAGTCTGTTAAGGTCACGTTTAAAGGCAAAATGCAGCCACACATGGACTTCCGTGACGTGGTGCATGCAACACAGGCGCAGATGCTTAAGCAATGTGGCGATAACGTTTTCCAGGGTCGCATTATCGAAGTGCATATCGGCACACTGCTCGCTGACCAGGCCTTTACCTTCACCGACTGGACGGCTGAGATGAAGGCAAAAGCAGCGATCTGTATCTCGCAGGATGAGACACTGATAGAATCGCTTGAAATTGCCAAGTCACGCATTCAGATCATGATCGACAAAGGCATGGACAATGCCGCCGGCACGCTGAAAGGCCTGATTGCTAAAGCTGACAAGCGTATTGCTGAGATCCGTTCAGGTGAAAAACCTGCTCTGACCCCTGATGCAAACGCAAAATATTTCGCTGAAGTTGTTGTTGACCTTGATCAGATCAACGAGCCTATGATTGCTGATCCTGACGTAAACAACCCTGATGTGTCTAAGCGTTATACCCATGACACTATTCGCCCTGTTTCCTATTATGGCGGCAATAAGAAAGTTGACCTTGGGTTTGTTGGTTCGTGCATGGTGCATAAAGGCGACATGAAAATTGTTGCTCAGATGCTCAAAAACCTTGAAAAAACTCAGGGTAAAGTTGAGTTTAAAGCACCGCTTGTCGTTGCCGCACCAACCTACAACATCATTGACGAGCTGAAAGCCGAAGGCGACTGGGAAGTTCTGGAACGTTACTCTGGCTTTGAATTTAACGATGACAAGCCAAAAGCAGCAGCACGTACAGAATACGAAAATATTCTGTATCTGGAACGCCCTGGCTGTAACCTGTGCATGGGTAACCAGGAAAAAGCCGCTAAGGGTGATACCGTTCTTGCAACGTCAACCCGCCTCTTCCAGGGACGCGTTGTTGAAGACTCCAGCGTGAAGAAAGGTGAATCGCTTCTGGCCTCAACACCTGTTGTTGTGCTGTCTGCGATCCTTGGACGTATACCTAACGATGAGGAATATAAAGCTGCTGTCGAAGGGATTGACCTCACCACTTTCGTCCCGCCGAAAGCGACACCTCTCGATTCAGCCTCAGTTCACTACTAAAATATCCACTAATGTTCAGACCCTGCGGGTCTGAACATTTCGGGTGTTTCGGCTTCTGTGCTTCTCTCTGCTTGCAGGGAGAGAATAGATGCGACGATATGGCCTGAATGACAGCCAGCGGGAGCGGACAAAAGATCTTCTTCCGGGGTCATGAAGGCCATGTCCACGGGATAACTGACGATAGCAGTTTATTTGTGAAAGCGGTTCTGTATCGTTACCACGCCGGCATTCCCTTGCATGATCTGCCTGTCCGTTCTGATAGTTGAAAAACGTGCACCGGCGCCTGCGTAGCTGAGCAAGGGTGACATATTTGAGCAGATTTCCGGCATCTGGCAGGTTATGCTGAAAGGTCAGAGTTACCGCTCAGTCCTTTCGCTTTTTCTGTGAAGCAGTCTTTTCTGTTAGGAAAAACAAAGGTTAAAAATCATATCCTTATGATATATAAGGAAGTAATGCCTGAAATATAAGCACCAAAGGTATAGATACACTTACATATATAGATCTTAATTTACTCTTTTTTTTCCACTTTTTTTGCTCTTCATCAAAGGGCCACATCGCCAGACCTACCATTGTAGATAAAATCAAAACAAAAGGCCATAAATCATACCCTTTAAAAAACTGCCAATACGAACATAAAATGAATGAAATGCCTACAATACTTGAATGTTTATAAGAAAAATCTCCTATCACTTTTATAAGTGATGAAATCATTATTTTATTTTCCGGCGTTCAAGGTCAAGGTTATAAATTGGCCAAAGTGTTTTTTGTTGATAATCTTTTCTAAGATCAACAGGTAGCACTGCGGCTGCTATCTTCCCTCCTACACCACTTGCAACTGATTTCGCTATGCTGGTGCTAAACGAGACATAACCGCACCAGCCGCAAGCATTTCAGGCATTAGTGCTGTCATTATTGCACCAGAAACCAAACCAAAAATAGATATCATTGCCAGTTTTGCAGCATCTATATAATAACTTGGAGCATGGTAAGTGCTTTGTATATTCTGAATTTCACCATCAAAAATTTGCGTAGCATAGGTTGCAAACTCAACTTCAGATAACGCAAAAAGGATAGGATGCAGGATCAATAATAATTTTATCCATAATAAACAGAAGGCTCATAGCAAGCCTCTGATAAGACTGCATATCTCTAGCCTGACTTGTAAATCCAATATTTTTTAAAGTGGCACAGAATGCATAAACTTTAAGTTGCGATCTAAGCTGCTCACGAAATCTTGGGTCAAATCTTACGAAACACATACCCAGAATAAAACCTGGGTCTCCTGGTCAATAAGGTTGGTATTCAAGAGCGTCCTGTTTCTTTTTTTTCAGCTTCTGTTCTTTGTTTTTGAATGATTTTTTATTCTTCCTGCCACCTTAAATTATACCAGAGGGTGTTATGCACTTTGCGTGAGCAGTCGGGCTGCGTTTTTCAACATGAAACCAGCGAAGGCTACGATGTGCATTGCGGCGAGTGTTGAAACGCAGCGCTCGTAGTCTTTCAGGAGCCTTCTGCACCGTGTTGCCCACGCGAATGATCTTTCCACGATCCATCGTCAGGGCAGCAACACAAAACCCCGTTTTGTCTGAGGCCGCCTGACGATTTCGATGGTAATATTGTGCTCTTCAGCGGCTTCCGTTGCTTTTGATCCGGTATAGCCCTGTTTGCCAGAGTGACGTGCAGAGCAAGAAGATGCCCCGGGGTATCGACCGCCATATGCAGCTTCGATCCGTTCTTTTTTTTCGCGCCATCATACCCGGCACGCGATCGACTCTCCGGAGTTGAACGCAATGTCCGACTGGAAGCAGGATATAAAGGAAGCTCCTGAATGTCTTTACAAAAAAACATAAAATCAGCGATTTAAAAATTAAAAATGATATTATATTGTCGTTATTAATAGATATTTATAAAATAAAGTATCATGACAAAGACGGAATAACTTACTTATAAGCAAATTACAGATAATAGTGGAACTGTTCGTGTAAGTGTTCCTTTAAACTCTCTGTCTTCCCCGAACACACAGGGTGAACGAAGAAACAATGTCGACCATGCGACTAGCCATAGTTAGTTTACAAAAAGAATTAAACCGTCGAGCAGAAAATGCTCAAAAAGATAAAAATTACCTTAAAGAACTACACGATAAAAATACTGATTTAAGAATACGTCTGGCTATAGCTGAGGCACTTTTAGCTGAACGCGATCACCCTACGTTCACCTCTAACGTAGAAGGGAAACAAAAATCAGGTATTCCGGTGAACGAACGGGGTGAGTGTTCACCCCGTTCGTGCTGGAAACGTTTCTTTACTTAAACCGGAATTTTATGATTATTTTAAACAAAAGTCAGAACACATAAAGAAATATAAATTACCTCTATGATGTTGCTTCGCCAGCATTACGGACAAATTCCGTATTATCCTGTTCATTTTCGCGAAGAATCCGTAAATTACCCATCTGAGCAAGAAGTATAAAATGAACCCGAGCATCGACGATCTGAATATGTTTTACCGATGGTGAACCGCCAAGCGCAAGTGCCGGAAAAAAACCGTAGCATTTACCA